>DFBH01000069.1:0-38026 GCA_002366545.1 Candidatus Oleimmundimicrobium americanum
TCGACAATTTATGATATTCTTTTTTTAACCTTCTTTTATTTGCAAAAGTTTGAATTTAATCTTTATAAATTCAAGAAAATTGGTGAAAATTACGATAATTAGAGTAGGGATATTTTAAAGTGATTATAGGAAAAGGTGAGCTAAATAGGAAAGCACGAACATATAAAAATTCCTAAGGTTTCTCGGCGGAGAAAGTTAATCTTTGGGATTTTAATAATAGTTTTATTGGGAGGGGCAGGTTTGTCTGCCTATTTTCGTGTTCCTGCATTTCTGTATACGCAGACGGGTGGGTTGAACTCCTCTACAACGGAAACTGAAAATTACAGAGAAAATGCGCTTGATTTTTACGAGAAACAAAAGTTTGAGGCGGCGGCAATTGAATTAGAAAGGGCCGTTGTAAAAAACCCGGACGATTTTGAAGCGCGGTATCTTTTAGCTCAGGCATATGAGGCGTTGGGTGAGCTTGATAACGCGATAAACGCTTACGAGAAAGCGGTTGAATTAAATCCTAAAGATGCTCGTGCTCAATATAACTTGGCAATAGTTTATAAGGCGGCCGGAATGAATAATTTGGCAATTAAAACGTTGGAGAAAGCCGTTAAAAATGATGGAGATTTTGTTGGAGCTCGGTTTATGCTTGCGAAGATGTACTCGGAAGATAAGCAATTTGATAAGGTGGAGGAAGAATACGAAGAGATAATTGAGATTAACCCTTATGGTTTTGATATGGCGGAGGTCCACTTGGAGCTCGGATTGGTTTATCTAAAGAACGGCAAAAGAGAAGATGCTCTTTTCGAATGGCAAAAGGTTTTGGAGATTGAACCTGAGTACGGACAGGCAAAAGAACTGCTTGAAAAATATAATGTGCTTATTGATGAGGAGACTGTTAATTGATAGCCAAAATAGCATATTTTAGCGTCATTGCGAGTCCCGATGTTTTATCGGGGCGAAGCAATCTCGATTTGGCAATGATAAAATTGAATAGTCGGATGGGCAGATAACCACAGAAATGGAAGAAGTCGTCCAATAGCCGTATTAATTAAAAATTTGATTTTAAAGTTCGGGAAAGTGGAGCTAAAGATGAAATCTCTTTTGAGGAGCAAAAAGAGAATTAAACAAGGTTTTTTGATCTTAGCTATAGGTTTTTTGTGCATAATTTTCTCTACTCTCAGTTTTGCTGCCAACGTTATAACCAACGGGACTTTTAATGGAAATTTAGACAACTGGACTCTTTCTAAAGCTGCTTCAAGTAGCACAGACGACGGTGTTCTATATAACACTGATACTGCTACAGCCGATGGCACAGGTTGTATGCGTGGCCAAACGCGGTTTGAGGCCACTTGGGTCGGTAATGCTACCCAGAATTTTACCGTAAACAGCGGGGTTATTAGCGCAAATTTGAACTTTACGTGGAGAAAATGGGCCCTGGCCGATGCTTCTAGAAAGCACGATATCAAAGTTGAGTTAATTGACCCCGGTTCAACCACCCGTTATACATGGACAGATACTGCCACGAAAGGGGTAGGTACAGGTAGTTGGAATGTTCAAAGCAACATAGACGTAAAAAGCAACATTCAAGCGGGAACGACAGGTAGCTGGACAATTAAGATATCGTGGGATTTGCAAGCTGGCAAGGATAAAGGGTATTGTGGCGCCGACTTCGACGATATAAGTTTGGATATCACCTGTGACACGACTCCTCCAACGACGACGGTCTCAGTTGACCTAACGAATCCAGACGGCGATAACGGTTGGTATGTTACAGTTCCCACGTCCACTTTAACCAGGGATGAGCCGGGGACAACTTATTACAAATGGACGGGTCACCCGGAAGCTACTCCGACGGCGGGGTTTTCAACTTATTCCACACCTGTTCAGCCAAGTCAAGATGGGTTGAGGGATCTCTGGTATTACAGTATCGATAATTATACAAATCAAGAGGAAACCAAAGTCCTGGAATTTAAAATAGACGCCCAGCATCCCTCGTCCACGATAACAGCACCGGTAGATGGTAGTTATATAACCTCGGGTACTACGTATACAGTAACGGGATCGGCCGATGATACGTCGCCCGGCTCTAAAGTGGACGGTGTTGATGTTTCGCCCGATGGGGGCACCAGTTGGTACGCGGCGACGAATACAGGAACCGACTTTAGTACGTGGGAATATATTTGGACTTTACCCGGCGACGGAATTTACACTGTGCAACCGAAGGCAACCGATAAGGCTGGAAATGTTGAAACACCGGGGGCGGGGAACTCGGTTACAATTGATATGACACCGCCTACGGTTGCAAGCACCAGCCCTCTTGATGGTTCCGTGGGCGTTGCAAATGCAGCAAATACCTACGCAACGTTCAGTGAATCGATGGAGGCCGGAACGATAACCACATCCACTTTTACTCTTCACGATAATACTTCCGATACTGCGGTTGTGGGCGGTGTTAGTTACAATGATGCAACCAAGAAGGCAACCCTTGATCCGACCTCTGATTTGCAGACAGACCACAATTATACTGCTATGGTTACCACGGGTGTTAAGGATGTGGCGGGAAACAATATGGCGAGCAATTACACCTGGGATTTCAGTACCCGTCCCCCTCAAATTCCATCCGGCCTTACTGTTCAGGCACAAGATGCTAAAAATCACCTTACTTGGAACATAAATCCCGAGCCGTTGGTATTTTATAAAATATATCGTTCTTCCTCTGAAAGCGGAAGCTATCAGCTTATTAATTCGACCGGTGTTGGAGTAACAACGTACGATGATACCGGTTACGGAAATAAGAAGTATTATTGGTATAAAATTTTGGCGGTTGATCAGGGGACGCAAAATGAAAGTAGTCAGACATCTGCGGTGAAAAACGATGATGTTTATATATCAAAATCGCTATCCGCAAGTTCCGGAGGTACACTTGATGCTGCGAATGGCGAAGTTGCTTTAAGCATACCGGCGGGGGCTCTCTCGGGCGATACTACCGTCCACGTTGATGAAACAACCACGCCGGCGGGCTTAACTTTGGTGAGCGATTATTTTGATATCGGTCTCGGCGGAGCCACTTTATCTTCGGGAGCAACTTTAACCATAAAATATGATACTTTAAACCCCGCAAGCTCTGTGTTTTTATCGCACTGGGATGGAAGCAATTGGTCTTACGCGGGAGGCACGGTAAATGCATTGAATTCAACAGTATCTCTTACCACGACCATCTTTAGCGGTTACGGCGCAAGTTCCGATACTACGCCTCCGGAGTGGCCCGCTCCCCCAAATATTTTCCTTGAATCTGGAGATGGACATATCACCGTTACCTGGACGGCGGCCTCTGATTTAGAGTCGGACATTTCCGGCTACAATATTTTTCGCTCCATAGATTCCACTGTTGATGCCACCGATGAATGGGTTGGTTCGGTTGACGGTACTACGCTTATTTATCAAGATGATTCAGTTATCCCCGGTGAGGATTACTACTATGATGTTCGAGCAGTAAATGGGGCAGGGCTTACAGCGTTTTCGGGGAATCCCGCCGGCCCGGAGCATGCCGAGGGAACTGAAAAACCCCACGGCGTTTATGAAAACAATACCGATCTTTGTAAAGATTGTCATGAAACTCATGATTCCGAGGGCTCCACCTTCATTTTTCGCAGGCAGACGCAGAAAATCACTTGTCTTGTCTGTCATGATGGGACGGGGAGTTCAACGGATATTGAAAGCAAATTTGGATACGGAGATACAACCGGCTCCGCTCATTCACTGGAGCCCGATACCGAGCCCGATAGTTCAACCATAAAATACTGCGACAGTTGTCATACCCCTCATTTTGATCCCACCGGCACTGCCAAGTTAATAAGGGACCCAATAAGAGGAACGACGGTAACCGGAAACGACAACACGGTTTGTTATGCCTGTCACGAAAAACTTTCTTATCTTACCATCACTACCGATGCGTGGTGGGGCGAGACCATCTATAACGCGAGCAAACATGCGACCGGCGCGGCCACAAGCGCTTTGGGAACATATCCCGATACATCATACACGAGAGGACTTTGTTTGAACTGCCACGATGTTCATGGCTCTCAATACACGGATTTGCAGAGAGATACAAGTTATCTGGCGTCCGAGAAGAATCAATTGTGTTATATGTGCCACGATGACTCGTCGATATCATTTGGCTCCACTTATTCGTATAGGGGTAAAACTACCTATACTGCTTCCGCTCATGGAATCAGCACGAGCACCTACAATCACTGGCCGACGACCGCCGATACAGGCGCGGGGCTTGGAACGGGTGGTGCCGAGGCCAAGCAGTGTATAAACTGCCACAATCCCCATGGCAAAGATAGGGGAGACGGGACTGCTTATGATTATCTGCTTCTCAGGTGGGAATACGGAACGGGTACTTATAAGAGCGATGAAGAGTATCTGTGTTATGGAGTTGCATCAGGAACTTCTAAAGGATCCGGCTGCCATTCTCAAGGGTTTGTTTATACTAATTCGGGAACCGGTGGATTTTATGGCAGCAATGTTTCCATAAATATCTGGGATTTGTTTAATCCCTCAACAATTCGCGAGGCAGGTGCGATAGCAAGCACCGCCAAGATAAATCAACGGCACGATATATCTTACTATGACCAGAATACTTACAATTCGGGTACGAAAATTGAATGTGACGATTGCCACAATCCTCATATAAACAACGATGACTACGATTTTTCGACCAAGAGCAGGATTGCGGATCCTGATGGCACGACAAATAATTTTACGAGCAAATATGCAACTTCAAACACTTATGGTGGTAACTCTTATCGAAGTGTTGCCACGGATCTAGATCCTTCATTTGGCAATAATTTACCCGACTTTGTTGCTTACTGTTTGGCCTGTCATGACAATGTTGACTTGCCTTCGTCGGTTAGTTGGGGAACGGCAGGTGCTACTAAAGATATAGATAGTGTTTACTTTTCATTAGATCAGCATGGTTCAATAAATGGATATGCTGCTGGTTATGGAACACTTAAGCCTCCTTGGCAAAATGGTTCTTATCCATATGCTGCTTTGAACTGCACTGACTGTCATGAGCCTCACGGTTCAGATGGTTTGTATCACTTGAAAAATCCAGTGGTGATAAACGGAACTACTATGACAATGACATCGGGTGGCTCCGGAACGGTTACAGACGGATATTACGGGGCGTCTAGCGCAGGGGCAAACAATGGCTGGTGTTCCTTCTGTCATAGCTTTGATAGTCACAAAAGTAAGGCATGTAGTGATTGCCATTATCACGGTAGAGATTTTTAGGTGCTAGCATTCTATTTAGGTGAAAATTTCGGTTTCTCTATAAAGCTTTAATTTGATTTTGCCGATATAAAGTAATAGCTAAATATTTAAAAAGATAAGGGGCAAAGCGCCCCCTTTTTTTTGTTTGGAAAAATTGTTGAGGGCGAGGTGATGCAACGGTTGTTTATAGAGAGCGGAAGCAGTTGAAAACCTTTGAAGAATTTTTGTGTAATGGTAATTATATATTCCCAACCAAATTAAAGAACTAAAGTATTATGTTAATGTTGGGCTTTAAATTTATAGGAGGTGTAAATAGGGTAAAATTATTAAAAAACTATCCTTATCTTGCCATTTTACCATCTCGCTTTTTCTTGTAGTTGCTTTAATTTTTATTCCTTTTACAATCAATAATGCTAATGCAGCCACTGTCGAATCACCGGATATTCAAAAAGAAAACGTTTCCCTTGTCGGTCACCTCTGAGGAGCTTTTTATGATGTATTCGTCTTAGATAATTATCTCTATGCGGCAACCGGGAGCGGTCTTCAAATATTTGATATCACGAATCCAAGCTCACCCGCTCTTTTAGGAGAAATCATTCTCCCCGAAGTTGCAAATGAAGTTTTTATTTTAGGAAATTATGCTTATGTAGCTGATGGAGAAGCGGGGCTTCAAGTAATTGATATCTCAAACCCTTCTTTTCCTACACTTATTGGAAGTTATGATACACTTGGTTTTGCTCAGGGTGTTTGTGTCTCCGGAAACTGTGCTTATTTGGCTGATCGTTATTATTCAGCTGATTATGATTTTGATCTGCAAGTAATTGATATCTCAGACCCATCTTCTCCCACACTTATAGGGAGTTGCAAGACATCAGGTTATGCCAATGATGTTTGTGTTTCGGGAAATTATGCTTATATGGTTGCCGGTCAAGGTCTTCAGATAATTGATATCTCAAATCCATCTTCTCCTGTTCTTGTGGGAAGTTGCGACACACCTGGCCGCGCATGTGATATTCATGTCTCAGGAAATTATGCCTATGTAGCCGATGAGCGCTGTGGGCTTCAAATAATCGATATCTCAAATCCTATTTCTCCTATACTTGCAGGATACTATAATACTCCTGGCTGGGCTTCTGAAGTCTATGTCTTCGAAAATTATGCTTATTTAGCTGATGGGAGTTATGGTCTCCAAGTAATCGATATTTCAGATCCTGCTTCTCCTACGTTTGTAGGAAACTACGATACACCTGGTTGGGATTCAGGGATCTATGTCTTCGGAAACTACGCTTATGTTGGAAACGAGTGGGCTGGTTTTTTCATCCTGAGCTTCGATGGCGCTAATAACACTCCTGTAGGAACCGATGTCGAGGTTATTCTTGACCCTGACGTAAAAGTTGCTTTTTCAGAAGTAACTACGGCAGGTAATACGAGTTTAACCGTAAGTGAAACTAATCCCGGGTCAGAGGTATCTGGGTTTAAATTTCTCAACACTTACTATGACATTGTTACAACAGCAACTTACACGGGGCCAATTACAATTTCCATAACTTACGATGATTCAGGGCTTTCAGCTGGCAGAGAAAAGAATTTAAAGATTTTTCATTGGGATGGCACGGATTGGGTAGATGCCACCTTATCTTTGGATACGATAAACAATGTTATAATTGCTGAAGTTCCCTCGCTTTCCTGGTTCGGTATTGCTTATGATATTGCACTACCAGAAATAACAATCGATTCTCCAATCGACGGGGAAATTTACACTTTAAACGGAACCGTTCTAGCGGACTGGTCGGCAACGGATACTGAATCTGGAGTTGCGGAGGCAACGGGAACGGTTGTAAGCGGAGAGGCAATTGATACGTCCACGGTTGGTGAAAAGATCTTCACTGTTACCGCAACTGATAATGCAGGAAATGTGGTGGAAAAGACCGTAACTTACCAGGTTGTCTATAACAAAACAGTTTTTCTTTCTCCAATTAAATCCGATGGTAGCAGTGCCTTTAAAGCTGGAAGCACGGTTCCAGCCAAGTTCCAATTAACGGATGCAAACGGAAACTACGTATCTGATGCTGTTGTAAACTTCAAATATCAACTCGAGGGCGAGGAAGAGCTAATTGAGGGTGTGGCAAAAAATGCCGATGGTTCTTTGTTTAGATATTGTATAGAGAAGAACCGGTACATCTTCAACTGGAGCACAAAAGGTCTTTCTCCCGGGATATACAATATCTATGCAGTTCTTGATGACGGAACTCAAATAGTTGGTCGGCTAAAGCTTAAGTAACAACGGAAGGGCAAAGGCGGGTGAGATTAGTTCTCACCCGCCTTTATTTTTAAAAAGCTACCAAAATCATAGATGTTAAAATGATTTGTATGTCGACGAACACAAAAGTACCGTTTCTTTTTTTGTGTGAAATATTTTCAGGGTCTTTATCGGTATAGAGTTGGTGATTACCGTGCTATATACACAAAAACGGTGGAGAGCGTCCTGGTGCTTCGAGTAGGGTACAGAAAAGATGTTCATAGCGGGTAATTATAGCTTTTCTCTTCTCGTAATCTCAGCTATATCAGTTGCTGATTGTGTTTCACTTTACTTTATAATTAAAAAGAATTAAAATGAATTTAAATGACCGCAAAGAGGTGAGGATGTTGAAGCATTTAACTTTAAGATTAGAAGATGAATTTTTTGCGAATTTCAATGGAGTGTGTAAGAAGAAGGGGTATAGTAAAAGTGGGGTTATTAAGGCAATGCTTAGAGAGTTTTTGCAACGCGAAAAAATTCAATCATTACCCGAAGAGGAATTGACGAAGGAAGAAATGCTCAAAGTTGGTCAAGGCCTCGAGGAGATAGCTAAAGGTGAAGTTGTAAAGCTTGAGGAGCTTGGACATGGCCTATGAGGTAGAGCTTTCTAAACAAGCGGGCAGATATCTTGAGAAAATAAATCGTAGGACGAAAGAAAGGATTATTTGTTCTCTCAAAGAGGTGATAGAAGATCCACTTAAAGGTGACATTGCTAAAATAAAGGGAGTTAAAGGTCTTTTTCGGAAAAGAGTCGGTGATTACCGTATTATATACACGATAAGTTTCTCCGAAGATAAGGTTTCAGTAGTTAGCATTGTTCCGCGTGGTGACGCTTACAAGTAATATGTGATGCGGCAAAAAGGGCTCTCTCGTCGTCGATATTTTCTTTCATAAGCACACTAAAAGACAAACTCATGCTTCTTGTGCTAAAATTGCTTCCGGTGATTTAAGATAATTGCGGAAATTAAACGGGATTTAAAAAAAATAGAAGAAGCAATAAAACGTGAGGTGGCAAGCGGCCGCGAGATTGTCTCATCCACTGAAGAAGAAAAAACCGATCTTCTTCAGGCAAAGTTACTTTTGCTTTCGGCAAAATTTGGAAATTATGATTTTGAAAAACTTCTTCCCGCTGCTTTAGCAGTTGAGCTTTTCAGCCTTGCCTTCAAACGTCATTACTACTCCCGACTCCCGACTCCCGACTCCCGACCAATAAACTTCTCTCTCATCATTGGCGATTTTTACTACGCTAAAGCGCTTTCGCTGGTCTCTTCCTTGAATGATGTTAGAGTAGTTGAAATTCTTGCTCAAACAATTTTGAGTTTTACCAGGGGGAATTCGGAAGAGCTGAATGGTATTGAAAGGTTGAGTGAGTTAGCTTCTTTGCATCAAACCTCATGCTGGCTTGGCGCCTTGGTAGGCGAAGTCGATGAAAAAGTTGCCGAATTTTTAAAGGCCTATGGAGTTAATCTCGGGATTCTTTATGAAGCCAAGAATAGTTCGCGTGATGTTGACAAAAATTGTAAGAACGATGTTCTCAAGGTCCTTCGATTCTTGCCGGAAAACGATGCTAAAAAAGAACTTCGACTACTTATTCCCGATTAATTTAATGTGGGATTGCCGCATCCTTTGGGCTCGCAACGACGGGCGCTTTCGATATTTTTCAACCTCTTTTTTCTTCCAAGTCTTTACTGTAAAATGTTTAAGTTCGTAAATTTCTTTTTTTTGGAGGTTGGTAGTTTTGTTTAAGACGGATTTAATTTTGCTTCATGCTCCGAGCGTATATGATTTCAGGAAGCGCTCTATCATGTACGGTCCCGTTGCAGATTTGATTCCTTCAGCACCAATATTTGAGATGTATCCGGTTGGTTTCAGCACGATGGCTGAGTATCTTAATCGTTATGGACATAAGGTTCGCATCATAAATATCGCGGTAAGGATGTTGAAGGATAAAAAATTTGATGCGGAAAAGCTTATAAAATCTCTTAAACCAAAAGCTTTTGGAATAGACTTACATTGGTTGCCTCATGCTCACGGGAGCATTGAAATCGCAAAAATTGTCAAAAAATATCATCCCGATATTCCCGTTATCTTCGGTGGTTTTTCTTCTTCCTATTTTCATCGGGAATTGGTTTCTTATTCCTGTGTAGATTATGTTTTGCGAGGCGACTGCACCGAGGAACCGTTGAAACGTCTCATTGAATGCATAAAAGAGAAAAAATCAGTTGAAGATATTCCCAATCTTACCTGGAAAGATGATAAAGGTAACATTTACGAGAACCCCATAACATATGTGCCAAAGGATATAAATTACACTTCTATGGACTTTAGCCATATGATGAAGTCGGTTATAAAATACAGAGACATGGCGGGTTGTCTGCCTTGGAAGGATTGGCTAAAAGCTCCATCAACCGCGGCGTTGACTTGCAAGGGATGCACTAAAAATTGTACATTTTGCGGGGGTTCGGCTTACACTTCAAAGAATTTTTACGGTCGGAATAAGATAGCTTATCGTGACCCGGAACTTGTAGCTGATGATATAGCAAATATTCAAAAGAGTTTAAAGAGCCCGACCTTTGTTTTGGGCGATTTACGACAGGCGGGCGATGAGTATGCTGACAGATTCTTTAAAGCCGCAAAGAAAAAAGGTATTACCAACCAGGTAGGCTTGGAATTTTTTACGCCTCCGCCGGAAGACTTCTTTAAAAAAGCAAAAGAAGCATTTCCTCACTATGCTATGGGGGCTTCCTTAGAATCTCATGATCCTAAGGTTCGCAAGGGTTCCGGCAAGACATATACCAACGAAGAAGTTGAAGCAAGTATTGGTTGGGCGCTTGAGAACAACGTTGAGCGTTTTGAGATTTATTACATGACCGGTTTGCCATATCAAACTGCGGAGTCTGTTTTGGATACCCCGAATTACTGTGAGTATCTTTACCGGAAATTTAATGGGGACAAGAGGGTTTTAATGTTTATCTCACCCATGGTTCCTTTTTTAGACCCGGGGAGCCTGATTTACGAAAATCCCGATAAGTATGGATATACCATAAAGTGTAATACGCTTGAAGAACACAGGCAGGCCCTTCTTCAGCCGAGTTGGAAGCATGTTTTAAACTATGAGACCAAGTGGATGACTCAAGACGAGTACGCCTATAGTACCTATGATGCTATGATAGGTATCAATAAAGTTAAAGCTAAATATGGCGTGATTTCTGAGGCGGAAGCCAAACAGATGGATGCAAGACTTCATTATGAGAAGGATCTTATGAAGCAAATAGATGGAATTATGCTTATTGAGGATTTTGAGCTTAGAGAAATTAAGTTAAAAGAGCTTAAAGAGAAAGTTGATAAATACAGCATTGCTCCGGATGCTAATAAATACAGGGAACTTGACTGGCTTAACCAGCTTTTTTCCGGAAACAGGTTGCGCAATTTAAGCATGTTTAATTTTAGACCGCTTGGAGTTCTAAGTGCTTTAATAAAGCCAAACAAGGTGGAGGATTAAGTTGACTCAAACGGATTTAAAAGGAGAATATGTTCAATCCGCTTTTTCTAAAATAGCAAAACGTTATGATTTAACAAATTCACTTCTTAGTTTTGGTCTCCATCATATTTGGAAAAAATTTGTTATTTCTCAGATTAAAAATTTTTCCAATGGTAGATTTCTCGATGTCTGTTCCGGAACAGGTGATTTAGCTATCGGAATGGCTGACAAATTGGATGGGAGCAAAGTTAAGGCACTCGATTTTTGTTCTGAGATGATTGAATTTGGGAAGATGAAAGTTGAGAAGTGCGGGTTAAATGAAAAAGTGGAGTTTATCTGCGGTAATGCAGAAAACCTTCCATTTGAAGATGATTGTTTTGACGGGGCAACGGTTGGATTCGGGATACGCAATGTCGAGCATATCGGTAAGGCTTTCAGCGAGATGCACAGGGTTTTAAAGCCCGGGGGGAAAGCGGTTTGTCTGGAATTTTCGAGTCCGCCATCTCCTTTATTTAAACCCATTTATCTTTTTTATCTGTCAAATCTTGTTCCCTTAATCGGAGGGTTGTTTGGCGGAGATGTTGATTCTTATAAATATCTTGCAAAATCCATAAAGGAGTTTCCGAATCAGGAAAAACTAAAGAAAATTATGGAGGAAGCTGACTTTAGAGAAGTTAAATACTATAATTTAACTTTTGGGATTGTGGCAGTTCATGTCGGCATTAAATAAAGTTTAAAGGTGAAAATGTCTAAGGTTTATTCATTACCATCTCACATAAAAGAAGATTTAAAATTAGTCGAGGAAGAGCTTTTGGGAATTGTAGCGTCAAAAAAAGGAAAGCTTGCCGAAGCGTCTTTAGCTACACTTAAAGCAGGGGGGAAAAGGCTTAGGCCCATTCTTGTTCTTTTGGCGGGGACGATAAATGATTACGATTTATCCAAACTGATGCCTGCAGCTGTCGCCGTTGAGTTAATACATACCGCCTCTTTGATTCACGATGATGTTTTAGACGGAGCTGATACCCGCCGCGGTTTCCCGACGGTTAACGCAGCATGGGATGAGACGATAGCCATTTCTACGGGAGATTATTTATTTGGAATGGCCTTTGAAATTCTCTCAAAGTTGAATAATCCATATTTTGTGAAGATAATGTCTGAAGCGGTTCTTGCTTTAAGCGTTGGGGAGCTTTATCAAATGAAAACTTACCATAGTTTAAATCAAACCGTGGATGATTATTTATTTAAAATAAAAAATAAAACGGCCTTTTTGTTTTCTGTTGCTTGTTTAATGGGGGCTACGTTGTCCGGTGCTAAAGAGACGGAAATTGAAGCTATGGGAAAATATGGAGAAAATTTAGGGATGGCATTTCAAATATACGATGACGTTTTAGATATCTCCGGGGACAAGGAAACGCTGGGTAAGCCAATTGGGATAGATTTAAAAGACGGCATTGTTACCATGCCGGTCTTTTTTGCTTTAGAGGAAATCACCACGGGTGAATGTTTACAAAAGGTTGTAGAGAATGTAAATTCAACTGAGGAAGAGATAAGGGAAGCCATTAGCATAATTGAATCTACTTCGGCGATTGAAAGAACAAAGGATAAAGCAAAGAAATTTATTGAAAGAGCTCTTGAATCTATAGAATTAATTACCGATGCGGGAACAAAAAGAGGATTATATTCTATCGGGGAATTTGTGATTGATAGGTATCATTAGTTGGCAGATGCCTGCCCGCCTCTGGCGGGGCTTATGGCATATAGCAGATAGCTTATGGCTGATGGTTGATAGAAAGTTGAGAGGGTAAAGGAAAAAACCAACAAACCAACCAACAAGCTCGCCTCTGGCGGGACTTATGGCTTGTGAGAAGGGGAAATTGAGTGGCATTTAGATTTGAGAGTTTGGAAATTTGGCGTCTAGCGATTAAATATACGAGTAAAATTTATGATATTACAGACTTGTTTCCCCAAAAGGAAAACTTTGGGCTTACTCAGCAAATTAGGCGAGCTGCAGTCTCAGTTTCTCTTAATATTGCTGAAGGGTCTGGTCGAGACAGTGATAAGGATTTTAAGCGTTTCTTAGGCATAGCTATTAGTTCTGTTTTTGAAGTTGTTTCAGGATTTGCTATAGCTTTAGACAGAGGATACGTTAACAAAAGTAGCAATCGGGAAATTTATAATGATTCGGAGGTTCTTGCCAAGAAAATTAATTCTTTTAAAAGTGCATTAAGCAATTAAGCAGGAGATTTTTGTTTTTACTATTGAGTGACTCCATCGTTGATGGAGGAACGGGCTATCGGCTATCGAGGAGCGGGAGCGAACGAGCCATCAGCGAAATGATTATTAGTAAACAGGGGGTTTGCATGTTATTAAAAGCTAAGTGGGTTTTGCCTGTAAGTAAAAAGCCCATAGAAGATGGGGCAGTTGTTATTTCAGGTGATACAATCGAGGCTATTGGGAAATTTAAGGAGCTTAAAAAGAAGCATCCTAAAGAAAAAATTAAAGACTGTGGTCAAGCTGTGCTCATGCCGGGTTTCATAGATGCACATTCCCATTTTGAATACAGTGCGTTCAGAGGGCTTTGTGATGATTTATCCTTCTCTCATTGGAAAATGCAGGTAACCAAGAAAGGCAATAAGTTCTTGGACGAGGATTGGTTTTGTTCGGCTAAGCTTGGAGTTTTAGAAGCGGTTAGATCGGGAATTACTTGTGTTGCCGATAGCACAAGTACAGGTGCAAGTCTTCAGGCTACAAAAGAGGCGGGCCTTCGCGGAGTGATATTTTATGAAGTCACAGGAATGGATGACTCGAAAGTAAATGAAATAGTTTCTAAATCTAAAAAGATTGTATCTTCCTGGCAAGTGAAGGCAGATGGCACAAATTTAAAAATAGGGGTCTCTCCATACTCGGTTTATACTGTATCTCCGCCGCTTTTTAAAAGTGTAAGCCATTGGGCGAGAGAAGAAGGTTTGCGGGTATGTTTTCATCTTGCGGGTTCTCCCGACGAATATGGGTTTGTTAAATATGGTTCCAGTTCTTTGGCAACCTTATTTTTGAAACAAATGGGCTGGGACGATTTTCTTTGGCAACCAACGGGAGTGAGCCCCGTTAAATATGTTGAGCAGTGGGATGCTTTAGAATCTGGTAAAGTAATGGTTGTGCATTGTGTTCAAGTAAGCGATGAAGACATAGATATCTTGAAAAAATATGATGTCTCCATTGCTCATTGTCCTAAATGTAGCGCAAAATTGGGGATGGGAATAGCACCGCTTAGAAAATTTCTTCATCGAAATCTTAAAGTAGGCATGGGCATGGATAGTCCCGCGAGCAATAATACAATGGATATGTTCGACGAAATGAGAATAGGTCTTTTGCTTCAGCGAGGATTAGAAGAAAAAGTAGATGAATTTTCAGCAGAAAACTTTGTTAGATTAGCTACCCTTGGCGGGGCGCAGGCTCTTAGAATGGATTCTGAAATCGGTTCTTTAGAGGAAGGGAAAAAGGCTGATTTGATAGCTGTTGATATTTCCCACGCCTATCAAAGTCCTATGTGTGATCCTTATTCGATCTTGGTATACACTGCAAATCAGGAAGATATAATTTTTACAATGGTTGGTGGAAAAGTTCTTTATGAAGAAGGGGAATACTTTACCCTTGATAAAAAGAAAGTTTTGGCTATGGTTAAGCCATTGAGAAATAAACTGAAGGGTTAGGATATAAAATTTATGAAAGAGCAGGGAACTATAACTGAAATAAAAGGGAATAAGGCAGTAGTTGAGATTAAGCGATCTGCGGCATGTAGGGGATGTCGCGCATGTTATATAAGCGGTGGCGACAAAATGTTTATAGAAGTAGCGAATCGTGTAGGGGCTGAGGTTGGGGACAAAGTGAGTCTCGATGTTAATTCAAAAAGTCTCTTAATTGCTTTTTCAACGGTTTTTATGATTCCCTTGTTTTTCTTAATAAGTGGTTTCTTTTTGGGAAATTTTTTGGCCAACCTTACCGATGTGGGTTTCAATCCACAAAGTTTTGGTTTTATTATGAGCCTTGTTTTTCTTGGATTTTCATATTTGCTAATTAAAAAAATTGATGAGAAAATGGCATTAAGTAATAAATTTGAGCCTTATATTACTCATATTTGGAAAGAAAATTAATTTTAGGAGGAGATATACTTGAAAGATGATGAATTATTTGAGGATGAGTCCGGTTCAAAAGGGAATGGAAATAAGAAAAATTCAAACAAGAGCGCAAAAAATACTTCTTCCAAAAAACAGGAATCATCTCAAAAATTGGATTTAATGTCTCAAAATATTGGATTAGTTTGGGCGGTTGCCTTAGTTGTAGTTGCTTTTGTAGTTGGTTTTTTTATAAGAGGATTATTTATGTCATCAGCACAAACCAGCGGCAATATGATGCAAGCTCCTCCTTTGACGGAAGAACAAATGCGTAGCGGTGAAATGCCGTCCGGTCATCCTTCGGTTGGAGAAATGCCAATGGATGAGGCCCCATCAACGACTGAAGTTAATTCGATGGGTGATATGATGGGTGGCATGGAAACCGAGTCTGAAACCACTACGACTCCTTAACTTCTGAAGGTGTTTTAAAATGTTAAATAAACAAAAAGCTTCTTTTGTGAGCAAATTCATAGCTTTGGGGATTGCCATTATATTTATAATGAGTTTTTTAGGAGGATTTGCGTATTTGATGCATCCTTCCGAACAAGATCAAAACCCAATTAATGCCGAGGAAGCTAATTTTCAAAACCAAGTGTCTCAAACTCAAACTTATCTGAAGGAAAATCCGGATGATATCCAGGCTTGGATTGTGCTTGGAAATCTTTATTACGACCAAGGAGCTCAAGCGGGCGATTTAAATATGTTTGCGGCGGCTGTAGACGCTTACAAAAAGGTGTTGGAGTTAGACCCGAAGCAAAATGATGTACGTACAGATATGGCATTGGCTCACCTTTTTTTAGGTAATACCGAAAAGGCTATTGCTGAATTAAAAGAAGTTCTGGAAAATGATCCCAACCATGTAAATGCGATTCTTAATTTAGGTTACGTCAATAAAGTTGCGGGCAATCTTTTAGAGACCGTTAAATTTTGGGAGAAATTTTTGGAAATTGCCCCACAAGATCACCCCAAGAAAACGGATGTAGAAAAAGGACTGGAAGAAATTAAAAAGGAGATTTCGGAAGTTAAGGAAAATACGACCGAGTTAGAAAGTGGCTTATAGCAGATAGCTTATAGCAGATGCCTGCCCGCCTTTGGCGGGGCTGATGGCAGATAGCTGATGGCTAAAAGCATAGAGATTAGAGCATAGAGATTAGAGCAGAGAGCAAAAATCAGGATTAAGGATTAAAGGGGTAAGGATTAAAGGTCAATTCTTCCCCGTAATTGTGAGCGACCGAAGAGAGCGCGGCAATCTCATAAGTAGCAGATAGCATGTAGAGTGTGGAGTATAGAATATAGTAAAGCATAGAGCAGAGAGATTAAGTGGAGATTAGAAATTAGGTGGTAATTAAGTTGTAATTAAGTGGAAATTACAATTAGTCTCAACGAATTTCAATATCAGCACTCAGTAAAAATTAAGTAGAGAGATTAAGTAGAGATTGATAAAAAGGTAAAGAGTAAAGGACCAGCTAATAAACTTCTAACTCCCTACTAAGAGACTCCCGACTAAAAGGAGTAGTTTTCATGTTTATTGACAGAACCGATGCCGGAAAGCAACTGGCAAAATCTTTGACGAGTTATAAAGGGAAAAATGTTGTTGTGTTGGGGATTCCTCGTGGCGGGGTTGTAGTTTCTAAAGAAGTCGCAAAAGCTTTAAATGTTCCCATGGACTTAGTTATCCCTCGAAAGATTGGTGCTCCCGGAAACCCTGAGCTGGCGATAGGGGCGTTGGCGAGCAAAGATACGGTAATGATAAATGAACAATTGAAAAATAGTTTGCGTGTTTCGGATGATTATATTAAAGAGGAAATCGAGAAACAGGCGCTGGAAATCGAGAGACGCCGGGATAAGTATTTAGGTAGCCGGCCTCCTTTGGATTTGAAAGATAAAGTTGTAATTTTAGTGGACGATGGTTTGGCGACCGGCTACACAGCTTCTGTGGCCATAAAAGAAGTTCGAGCAAAAAGGCCTAAAAAGCTAATTTTAGCGGTTCCTGTTTCGCCCAAAGATACTTATGGACGCTTAAAAAAAGAGGTTGATGAGTTAGTTTGTCTTCATACCCCCGAATTTTTCTATGCGGTAGGCCAGTTCTATTCAAATTTTCCCCAGACGACCGATGATGAAGTGATTAAGGTTTTAAATGAATACAGCGTAGAATAAAAATCAACCTTTGTATGTTCTGTAGATAAATATTGATAAAGCTAACTTTAACAGATATTATAAATAATAGTTTTTAAGACGTGGAGGTGTTTTAGATGTTTGGGCTCGGAATGCCTGAGATTTTATTCATAATGGTGATAGCTCTTGTTATCTTTGGTCCGAGAAAACTACCCGAAGTTGGTAGAACGGCCGGAAAATTTATTCGCGAATTTAGAAAGGCGTCTCAACAAATTGAGAATCAAGTGAGGATGGAATTTAAAGAAGCAGAAAAACAAGAAAAAGAACAAGAAAAGGAACAAGAAAAGGAAAAGGAAGCCAAGAAACAAGAAAAAATTGAAGAAGTTGAGACGCAAGATAAAAACGAAGAGAAAAAAGTTACCGAGGGGAACAATTAGTGGTTGACAAGAAAATTTCCATTTTAGATCATCTTGACGAATTGAGAAGGAGCGTAATAATCTCTGCAATTGCAGTTTTAATTGGAGCGGCAATTTGCTTTAATTATGCTTACCCCATTTTAAACATTTTAAAGAAACCTGCAGGCAATATAGATCTTATATTTGTAAATGTTTTGGATCCTTTTATGATTAAATTTAAAATTGCGATTTTTGCAGGAATTTTTGTTGCTCTTCCCGTAATTATATATCAAGTGTTTTCTTTTATAGCGCCCGCATTAAAGAGAAACGAAAAGAAGACGATATATCCGATGGTTTTGTTGTTTGTAATTCTTTTTGCATGTGGCGTGGTTTTTGGGTATAAATATATTATGCCGGCTGGAACGGAATGGCTTTTAGGCCAAGCGGAAGGGCAAATAAGCCCTATTTTAATGGTTGACAAGTATGTAGCGTATGCCAGTTTGTTTTTATTAGCTTTTGGGATATCGTTTGAAACACCGTTTTTTGTGTTGGCTTTGGTGATGCTTGGTATTGTTTCGCCAAAATCATTGCGTAAGAATTGGCGGATAGCATATATAATTATATTGTTGTTTGCGGCAATTGTGACTCCCGATTGGAGTCCCGTTACCATGACTATTTTTGCTGCGCCGATGATTTTGTTGTATGAATTTAGTATTGTATTGGCGTGGTGGTACAAGAAATTAAAAAAGAAGAAAAAAGAAGATCTGACAGAAGGGGGTGTAGAGCTTGACACTACTTCAGACGGTTAATATTTGGTCTGATATTATTGGTTTTGGAGTTTGGTTTATTGTTATAGCCGTTTTTTGGATTTTTGATTTTTTCCTTCGTATAACGATAACTGGACAGTTTGCTAATCTTGTATTAGGTAAACATGATGTTAAAATTAAGACGGTCTTAGGAGAATACAAAGGAAAGCCTGGGGAAAAGCTTGCCCATAAACATTAATTAAATTCAGGAGGTGAAATTGTGGCCGAACTTCATTATGCCGCGAAACCGCGGAGAATGGCGCATTTTATTCATTTGATTTGTATTGTTGGTTTGACTATTTCAGGGCTTTATATACGGTTCCCGTTTTTTTACGGGGGCATGGATGCCATGAAATGGATTCATTATGTATTGATGTATGTAGTGGGAATAAATTTAATTTTGAGGATAATTTACTGCTTCTTCACCGTAGATAAAGGAGCTTATAAAGATCTTGCTATCGGATGGAAAGATATCAAAAATACGCCCGCTGTCCTCATGTATTATGCTCACATGAAAGACGATTATCCAAATGTAGCAAGTTATGCTTCTCTTCAGAAAGTAACTTACGATGTATTTTGGGTACTTTTACTAATTCAAGGCTTCACCGGATTTTCTTTAATGTGGAGAGAAGAGTTGCTTAGCTGGTGTGCAGGCCCGTTTGGCGGGGTTGCCATTGCGGCAGCCTGGATGAGAGTGTTTCATTATATTGGAATGTGGGTATTTGTAATATTTACAACTATTCATGTTTATCTTTCGGTTCATGAAGGTTTTCTGATTATGATGCATTGGGTATTTTGGAAGAAGTTCCCGGGGCTTAAAGAGGAATGGAAATCTCATCTTGAAGAAGGACATGCTCATTAGTCTGGCGCTGAAATTAAAAAGCCCCCGTTTCGGGGGCTTTTTTGTATGTTAGTTTGCTGGTTTTTCTCTCCGCTCCGTGCTCTAAACTCCGTGCTCCCAACTTTTAACTATATCTCTATGTAACCATTTTGGTTTCTACGTCACTACGTTGCCATTCTGGTCCCTTAGTTTCTTGGCTACTTGATTTCTAAGTTGCTATGTTACTATGTTGCCAGCTCCCTTTACCCTATTACCCTTATTTTGCTCTCAGCTCCGTGCTCATCTGCTATCAGCAATTTCTATCTTTCACTTTCAACTTATTTAAGACTGTGCTATTATATGCCGTTAATTGACTTAAGGTGTGAGAGAGTAGGTAGTTAGTTATGATAAAGCTTATAGTAAGTGAAAAAGATAATGCGGCAAAAAGAATATCTAATATTTTGGCAGACGGAAAAGTAACTGTGAAAAAATCTTATGGTGTCCCTGTTTATATTTTTCAAAACAAACAAGAGGATGTTCATTGTGTTGGTCTTAAGGGGCATATCTTAAAAGTTGATTTTCCTGAAAAATATAATAACTGGCAGAAAGTGGAACCAATTGAGTTGATTGATGTCGAGATAGTTAAAATTCCGACCCAAAAGTCGATTATTAAAACTCTTCAAAAAGAAGCCAAAGACGCTGTGCAAATCGTTATCGCCACTGATTTTGACCGTGAGGGTGAACTTATTGGAGTAGATGCGTTAAATAAAATCAAAGAGGTAAATTCCAGAGTCGAAACGAAGAGAGCACACTTTTCTGCTTTGACTGAGGATGAGATAAAAAAAGCCTTTAGCAATCTTGAGGACATACATGTAAATTTGGCAAAAGCCGGTGAAACAAGGCAAGATATTGATCTTATTTGGGGAGCTATTTTAACCCGTTCCATATCTCTTGCCGCAAAAAGGCTGGGTAAACAGTTTTTAGGCGTAGGGAGAGTACAAAGTCCCACTCTTGCGATTGTGGTGGCCAGGGAAAAGGAACGCCGGGCTTTTATATCGAAGCCTTATTGGCAAATTAAGGCGTTATTTGGTACAGAACAAGGGAAAGAATTTTTAGCTCAACATAAAACCGATAAGTTTTGGGAAGAAAAAGCAGCAAAGAAAATTGTCTCCAATCTTGGTAAAATAGGTTTGGTGACAAGTTCTAAAAGAACGAAAAAGATGGTTTCTCCACCTACCCCTTTTAGTACCACTTCTTTTTTAGCTACGGCTTCGTCCATTGGTTTTTCTGCCTCTAATGCCATGCGTATCGCTGAGGGTTTATATATGGAAGGACTAATTAGTTATCCGAGAGTAGATAATACGGTATATCCTTCATCCCTTAACTTAAGGGAGATTTTGGTTGATTTGAAGAAAAGCAAAGAGTTGGGAAATTTGGCTGCGCTGGTTTTAGCTCAGGATAAAATTGTTCCCACAAGGGGGAAGAAAAAAACCACTGATCATCCTCCCATCCATCCGACCGGTGCGGCAAATGAAAAGGATTTAAAGCCGCAGGAATGGAAGATTTACGAGCTGGTGGTGAGGAGATTTTTAGCAACCTTGGCTCCTTCGGCTTCTATGGAAAGCGCAAGGGTTGATATTAACGTTGAATGCCCCGCTCTTAAACGCTCAGAGCCTTTCTTTTTACAGGGTTCACGTGTTGTTGACGAAGGATGGCTTAAATTTTACAGTTATGGAAGAAAAAAAGACGAAGATATTCCCAATTTGAACGAGGACGATATTGTTTCTGTCAAAAAATCGATTTTAGAATCCAAGGAAACTCAGCCACCAAAAAGGTATGGCCAGGGTCGGTTGATTCAGGAAATGGAGAAGTTGGGCCTTGGAACCAAATCGACCAGGCACTCTATAATACAAAACCTTTATTTCAGGGGATATGTTCACAGCGATCCCATGATTCCTACGGAATTAGGTATTGCCGTGGCGGAGACTTTAAGAAAAAATGCTGAAGCAGTTACAAATCCTGAATTGACCGCGCAGTTGGAAAAAGACATGGATTTGATAACTGAGGGGAAAGCGGAAAAGGATTCTGTTGTCGATATTTCAAGGGATATGCTTAGAGATATTGTTAAAGTTCTCAAAGAAAGAGAAGCGGAAGTTTCTCAAGAAATAAGGAATGGTATAAAGGAAGGCAAGATAGTAGGTAAGTGCCCTAAGTGCGGAAACGAGCTTAGAATAATACGTTCTAAAAAGACAAAAAAAAGATTTGTTGGTTGTGCTTCATATCCCGATTGTAAAACCACTTATTCGTTACCTCAATTTGGAGATATTATTCCCATCAATGAAACCTGTGAAGTTTGTGGAGCGCCTAAGATTAAAATAGTATCTCGCAAAAAAAGACCCTGGATTTTGTGTTTAAATCTGGATTGTCCTTCGAAAAAAACTTCCGCCGAAAGTTAAGCTTTCCTTTGTTTTTAATTTATCTTAAGAGCGGCCTTATTGTTTTTTAGGGGGGGGGTAAAGCGGAGTTAACAAACGAAGAAAATATTATGGTTGTAAAGATAGATTATTCTTGATTTTTTAAATTTAGAGATTCGCAGGAAACTGTTGTCACATCCGAGTTTTAAAACAAAGATTTGAACATGAGAGGTGTTTTAGAAATGAAATTTAAGGATTTCAAAGGCCCCCTTATCGGAAAAGACAGAGTTGAGCGATATGTTAAGTCTCTTAGACGTAAAGATAAGATCAAGCGAATTTACCATCCTTTAATTGATAGAATATTATCTGAAAGAATTCAATCTCCTCGTAGAATTTTGGATTTGGGTACGGGTCCTGGATTTTTGGCAGCGGAATTTGCCAGGAAGATTTCCCGTGCATCCGTTGTGGGTTTAGATTTGTCTCCTGATATGATTGAATACGCCAAAACTTTTATTGAAAATAAAAGTTTAAAAAATTTAGATTTTGTATTGGGCGATGCTCAAGAAATTCCTTTTGAAGCCGGTTACTTTGATATCGTGGTTTCTCACGGTATGATAAAATGTGTTTCTAATGTTCGAAAAATGTTAGGTGAGGTTTATCGCGTTTTATCTGAAGGTGGTTGTGCTTATCTTGTAGACTCCAGGAGAGATGTTTCTCTTGAAGAATTTGATGAGGTTACCCGGGGTTTCCATCCGATCGATGTAGAGAAATCAAGGAGATCAGTAAATAAGAGTTATCGAACAGATGAAATCAAAGCAATACTTGATGAAATGGTTTTTAAGGATGAGGCAAGCATTAAAGTTAAAGGGTTGACTTTTGAGATAAAGATTTGTAAATCTGCACTCCGGTAGTTTGTGAGTCGGAGTGGGTGAAAGTGCTAAATTTTTAGGAGGTAAACGTGAAGATAAGTATAATAGGTGGAGGTCATGTGGGTGCCACGTGTGCCTTCTTGATTGCTCAAAAAGAACTGGGAGATGTGGTATTGGTGGATATTGTTGAGGGACTTCCTCACGGTACGGCGCTTGATATGATGCAGTCATCTTCGGTTGAGAAATTTGATAAAAAAGTGCACGGAACGAACGAATTTAAAGATATTTGTGACTCTGATTTAGTTGTGGTGACCGCCGGGCTTGCAAGAAAACCCGGGATGACTCGTCTTGATTTATTGGCAAAGAATTCTCAAATCATTAAGAATGTTACCGAGAATATCGTCAAATTTGCGCCAAATGCTAAGATAATTATGGTTACAAATCCTCTCGATGTTATGACTTACTTAGCTTTAAAAGTAAGCGGTTTTGAAGAAAATCGAGTTTTTGGTATGTCCGGGGTTTTAGACTCTGCCCGTTTTAAACATTTTATTGCCGATGAATTAGATGTTTCAATTGATAATGTTTCCGCTTTGGTTGTTGGTAGTCACAGCGAGTTGATGGTTCCTCTTCCTCGCTTTTCAAGCATTTCGGGTATTCCCTTGGTTGAGCTGTTGTCCAAAGAGAGAATCAATCACATTGTCGAGAGGACAAAAAGAGGGGGAGCGGAGATAGTTGCCTACTTAAAAAATGGGAGCGCATTTTATGCTCCGGCTGCTTCTGCGGCAAAGATGGTGGAAGTGGTTGTAAGGAATAAAAAAGAGGTACTTCCCGCGTGTGTTTATCTTGAAGGAGAATACGGATTGAATAGTATCTGCTTAGGGGTTCCGGTTAAAATTGGAAAAGATGGAATAGAGAAGATAATTGAATTAAGTCTAAACTCTGAAGAGCGGGCAGCTTTAAATGAATCGGCTGAGTCAATCAAAGAGAGTATCAAAAGCCTGTCGCTGTTAGAGATCTAAACGGGGGTAGTTTTGAGGAAATTGCAGGCGAGAGAATTAACTCAAACAGTCAAAGAGCTTTGTATTGAATCAAATTATAATTTAAGAGAAGATGTTTTTTTTGCTTTAAAAAACTCTCTTAATACGGAGAGCTCTAAAGTTGGTTGTACTGTTATTCGACAAATAATAAAGAATGCCGAAATAGCTCGAGAGAAAAAATTGCCAATATGTCAGGACTGTGGAATTGTTAATGTTTTGGTTGAAATCGGTCAGGGCGTTCTTTTAGTTGGAGGAGACATTGAAGAAGCTATAAATGAGGGTGTAAAGATTGGGTATGAAGAAGGGTTTCTTCGAAAATCCGTGGTCGATGATCCTTGTTTTGACAGAAAAAACACCGGTGATAATACTCCGGCAATCATAACGTTAAAAATGGTACCTGGAGATTCGGTAAGGGTAACTGTTATGCCGAAGGGCGGGGGAAGCGAAAATGTGGGCGTGGTTAAAATGCTTCTTCCCGGAACCGGTCCAGAGGGGATAAAGAGTACCGTTTTGGAAGCTGTAAAAAATGCAAAGGCAAATCCTTGCCCTCCCATTGTTGTCGGCGTGGGGATTGGGGGTACTTTTGATAGCGTTGGATTTTTGGCTAAAAAAGCGCTTATTAGAAACATTAACGCTCGAAATATCAATGAAAAATTCAAGGCCCTTGAACTTGGTTTGCTTGAAGAAATAAACAATTTGGGTATCGGCCCCGGAGGATTAGGGGGAAGAGTTACGGCACTGGCGGTTAATATCGAAACCTATCCTTGCCATATGGCTTGCTTGCCCGTTGCGGTAAATTTTGGATGTTGTGCTCTAAGATCAGCTGAGAGAGTTATTTAAAAGGGGGCATCAACAGATTAAAAAGCCATCTCGTTTTAAGCTTTTTAAGAACAGAAATTTTCTTTTACTTTGGTTTGGCCAGGCAATATCCAGTTTTGGCGACTGGATTATTATTGTTGCATTGATTACCTTGGTATATAAGCTTTCAAAATCTAGTTTTGCCGTGGGCACACTGATGATTTTTAAGACCTTGCCCGCTCTTTTTTTTGGTTCACTTGTGGGGGTAATGGTTGATCGGTTTGATCGCAAACGTTTGATGGTTGTGTGCGATATTTCCAGAGGTTTACTGATTTTAACGCTCCCTTTTATCAGGAATGTTTTTGGGGTTTACGTCATTGCTTTTTTGTTGGAAACTTTTTCTCTTATTTTTATGCCCGCCAAGGACGCAAGTATCCCGAACATTGTTGAACAAAGAGATGTTCTTGCCGCAAACTCTATTTCACACACAACAAATTATCTGACCATGATTATTGGCTCTGCTTTTGGGGCTACCATAATTTTGTTAGTTGAATCGGTGTGGGGGTATCTGCCTTTTTTTCAACGTTTAACGGGTCCAGGTGCAGCCTTTTATATAGATGCAGCAACATTTTTTCTTTCTGCCGCAGCTCTTTCTTTTATGGTTCTTCCGCCGGAGGAATTACATGAAGTTGGTGAGATAAAATGGTTTCATATTAAAGAGGATTTGTTTAGTGGATTTTCGCTTATAGGAAAAGACAAAATGCTTAAATACATGATTTTAAGCATCGGCGTAGCAATTTTGGGAGGGGGTTCGATATACTCCTTGGGAGTTGTCTATTCCACCGAAGTTTTGAAAATTGGAGAAGCCGGTTTCGGCTACCTTATATCAGCTTTAGGAGTTGGTTTGGTTATTGGTGCCCTCGTTTCGGGAGTTTTGGCAAGGTTGGTTGCAAAAGATAAATTATTTGGATTATCCATCTTGGCCTTTGGAGTAGCGATGGTGGCTTTTTCCAGTATTTCCTATTACAAAATGGTAATTGCTATAATTGTATTTGCTGGTTTAAATCTTGCGGTTTTAAATGTTACCGGTTATACGATTCTTCACGAAAATATCGATGATTCTTTGAGGGGCAGGGTTTTTAGTATCCTCCAATCGGTGATAAAAGTTTTTTTATTGATGTCTTTAGCTCTTTCGGGAATTGTCGCGGATATAATAAATTGGATACTTAAAAATTTAGTGGAAAATGTTGTTGAGCAACAGCAGTTGGTTTATTTAGCCCGTTTTAATGGTTCGAGAATAACTCTCTTGCTAAGTGGCTTTGCTGTGATTGGCGCGGGAGCTTTAGCCCTTAAAAATGTCAAAATTAATAATGAGAGGATAGGACCGGTAAATGATTAAAGTGAATACGCCTCTTGACGATAGAGCAATTCTTGGTCTTCAAGCAGGTGATGAGGTTCTCATTAGCGGCGTTGTGTATACAGCAAGGGATAAGGCGCATGAAAGATTCATTGAAACTCTTGAGAAAGGGGATATACTTCCTTTTAATCTTGAAGGGCAGGTACTTTTTTACGCGGGGCCGGCTCCGGCTAAGTCGGGAGCGATTATTGGTTCAATTGGGCCAACCACAAGTTATCGCATGGATTCATTTACGCCCACTCTTCTTGCTTGTGGGGTAAAAGGTATGATAGGCAAGGGGTCCCGTTCAGAGGAAGTGAGGAAAGCAATAAGGAAAAACAAATCTGTTTACTTTGTTGCGACGGGGGGGACGGCGGCTTTGCTTTCTCAGCATGTTGTAAAGGCTAAGGTTATAGCTTATGAAGATTTAGGTCCCGAGGCGGTTTACGAACTTGAACTGAAAGATTTCCCCGTAATTGTTGCCATTGATTACAGGGGTAAAGATTTTTATGTAGAATCTTTAAAAGTATATAGTCAAGAAAAAAACAATTTTTAAGGAGGTTGTTGCTTCAATGCACAGAGGAACTTTTATAACCCTTGAAGGGGCAGAGGGCTGCGGAAAAACTACTCAAATTGATCTCCTTGCAGGTTATTTACGCAACAAGAATTTTAATGTTTTAGTGACAAGGGAGCCGGGTGGAACCAGAATAGGAGATGAAGTTAGAAATATTTTGTTGAATCCGGAGTTAAAGGAGATGAATTACAGGACGGAAGTTCTTCTTTATACGGCCAGTCGGGCTCAGCTTGTTTCAGAAATTATCGCTCCTGCTTTGGAAGAAGGTAAGATGGTTCTTTCCGACAGATATATTGACTCAACTTTTGCTTATCAGGGTTTTGGACGAGGTCTTCCTTTAAGCAAGCTTATCGATATTAACAGGTGGGCAACGCAGGATATAAATCCTGATTTAACCATCCTTCTTTATTTTCCAACGGAAGATGGTTTAAAGAGAGCTACTGTTAAGAAAACTGATAGGATGGAGCAGGAGGATATCGAGTTTCACCGTCGTGTTCAGGATGGATTTTTAAATCTTGCTCAGCTTTATCCCGACCGTTATCAAGTTATAGATGCTGCCGGAAGCGAAGAAGAAGTTCATAAAAAAATATTAAAGGTGTTAGAAGAATTTTTATGGTAGCAACTTGTTGGGAAGATATATTTGGTCAGATTGAAGCTATAAGCAAGCTTAAGCGTTTTATATCTTCGGGGAACTTGGGTCATGCTTATCTATTTGCAGGCCCTCAAGGTGTTGGAAAATATACTACGGCAAAAGTTTTTGCTTCCGCTGTTAATTGTGCGGATGGAGGGTGCGGGAAGTGCCTTTGTTGTGATAAAATAGCTCGTGAGATTCACCCTGATGTGTTTCAATTTGCTCCAGAGGGAAATTTTATAACTATAGAGCAGATTAGAGAGATAAAGAGAGAAGCTAACCTGAAGCCTTTTGAGGCTAATTTTAAAGTTTACATAATTGATGAAGTTGAAAAAATGACAATGGAGGCGGCAAATGCCTTACTTAAGATTTTGGAAGAGCCTCCGAGTGGTGTAATTTTTATACTTATAACTTCCAATTTAGAAGGGGTTATTTCTACCATCGTTTCTCGCTGCTATCAAGTTTATTTTAGGCTGATTGCAACAAATTTAATGGTTTCTGAGATTATGCGGCGGTATGAGACAGATGAAAATAAAGCGAAATTGGTGGCAAAAATAAGCGGTGGTATTTTTGGTAATGCGATTGAGATGGTTAACTCTCAAAGGAGAGTTAAAAGACGCGAATCTGTATTATCGTTGGTGGAGAAACTAAATAATTCAGATGCTCTTGAGCTTGCCGATGGGGCCAATCAATTGATTGCAGAAATTAAAGATTTTTTAGATGAACTTAAGTTGAAGCAAGAGGCAGAGTTGGCAGAGGTCGAGAAAATTGTCGTTGACCGAGCTTGTGTATCTCGTATCAAAAAGAGATTGGTCGAAAAACATAAACGAGAAAGAAACAAAGAAGAATTGGGAGCCTTAAAGGATATCTTAGATGTCCTTTCATCTTGGTACAGGGATGTTTTGGTGCTTACAGAGTGCTCAAAAGAAAATTTACTGGTTAATGTGGATTACGTGGAGAAACTAAAAAATTTAAGCAAAAGTTTTTCTTTGCAAAAAGCTCAAAGTGCGCTTGAAATTATTCAAGAAACCAGGCGTATTTTAAGATTTAATGTTAATAAGCAACTGGTTTTGGAAGTGATGTTGTTTGGACTTGAGGAGGTAACATAATGCCGGTAGTTGTCGGAGTGGTTTTTAAAAAAGCCGGAAAAAATTATTATTTTGATCCTGATAAGCTTGATTTAAAGTTAGGGGATAATGTGATTGTTAAGACTTCCAAAGGGACGGAGTTCGGTGAAGTTGTTATAGCTCCTGAAAATATCCCCGAAGAAGAAATCTCGGCACCCTTAAAAAAGGTTTTGCGCAAAGCTACAAACAAAGATGAAGCTCAACTTGAGGAAAATAAGGCAAGAGAAAAGGAATCTTTTGAGATATGTGAGAAGAAAATTGAAAAGTATAAGTTGCCAATGAAGTTGGTTGATGTGGAATATGTATTTGATGGAAGTAGAGCCACATTTTATTTTACTGCCGAGAATCGAGTAGATTTTCGGGAGCTTGTTAAGGATTTAGCATCGGTCTTTCGCACTCGAATTGAGCTTAGGCAGGTGGGAGTGAGAGATGAAGCGAAACTGATAGGTGGAGTAGGTCTCTGCGGACGGAAACTTTGTTGCACAACTTTTCTTAAGGATTTTGAGCCTGTTTCTATTCGTATGGCTAAAGAGCAGGATTTGCCTTTAAACCCGTTTAAAATTTCGGGGGTTTGCGGAAGGCTGATGTGTTGTTTAAAATATGAATATTGTGTTTATAAGGATTTTAAGAAGCAAGCTCCTAAAAAAGGAACCAAAGTTAAAACCGCCCATGGTAATGGTGTGGTTGTAGGTTACAATGTTCCTCGAGAAAAAGTTGTTGTTGAGGTAAGCGATGGTTTTAGATATGATATGTCCTTGGAAGAGGTAGAGAAGATAAAAAGGGACAAATAGCAGATGCTTGCCCGCCTCTGACGGGGCTGATAGTTGAAAGCATAGAGCGCGGAGCATAGAGCAGAGAGAAAAAATAAGGGCAAGAGGTAATGGGTAAAGAGTAGAGGGAAATAAAAAAGTAGAATGAAAAAATAAAAACGATAATTAAAAATTAAAAAAGTTTTAAAGAATTTTTACAATGCTTGCATCTGGGAAATCTTTTTATTTTTCTATATAGTTTTACCTACCTGCCGGTAGGCACGGCATTTTTATTTTTTAATTTATTATAGACTCCCGACTAATAATAGGTAGGGGGTAAGGTTAAAAGTGGAGATTGGAAACTGGGTATAGAGCAGTGAGGTTTTTCTCTAGGCCCTAAGCTCCGAGCTCCAAGCTGATAAAATCTATGAACAACGAACTATGAACTATAATAAGTTAGGGTGCCGACGTAACTCAGCAGGTGCTTGCCTGTTATATTTAAATTTATTGGTGTTTTTGTGATAATGGTTGTGTTTTATTGGTAAAGAAGATTACATTGGCCGGATTGGCTCAGTTGGTAGAGCGACGCATTCGTAATGCGTAGGTCGCCGGTTCGAATCCGGCATCCGGCTCCATTCGTATTAGTTGATTGTTAAGGTGGAATAAAGCATTGAATAAGCGTTTAATTGCTATCTTCGCAGCATCTTTGTTTTTTCTTAATTTAAGCACCCCATTAGTTGAAGCTGCTCCCAAGTCGCCTGTTTCAAGTGCGTGGTCTTATACCGCAACAGGTAAAACATTCTCCCCCCCGGCCGCTGCAAATAAAATGGTTTACTTTCATTCAAATGAGGGGGTTGTTTATGCCATCGATGGCCTGAATGGCAAACCGAAGTGGAAATATGAAGTTGAACCGGAGTCCAAGGAAGAGCTGGGAGGCTGTGTAACCGTTAAGGGAGGGAAAGCATACACTGTTTTAAATGATGGAAGTCTCATTGCCTTAAATGCTTTTAGCGGTCAAGAGGAATGGAAATATGTAGCGACCGCAGGAAAAACCTATCCTCCCCTTGCGCAGATTTATTATTACACTTCTCCCGCTGTTTCTGATGATAATTTAGTTTATTTAACCGCACCCGACGGGACACTTCACGCTTTAAATAAAGATGGTAAGCAAAGGTGGATTTATAAACCAAGCAACTCTTTTATATCATCTCCTCCCGCCGTCTTTGAAAATGCAGTTTACGTTGGGGCAATAGATGGTACGGTTTTTGCCTTAAAAAAAAGCACGGGTGAACTAATCTGGACTTTTAAGTGTAATGACGGGATCTTTTTTGCTCCTGCAATTTCCAATGGAACCTTGTTTGTCGGTTCAAGCGATAACAAGATATACGCCCTTGATACAAAAGACGGAAAACTTAAATGGAATTATAATATTGGAAACGATGCAAGCAGTTCGCCTGCCATTTTCGGAAACACCGTTTATATTGGCTCAAGTAATGGTGAGCTAATTGCTTTGGACGTCGAGAACGGTGAGCTTAAGTGGACCTTTTACGCCGAGGGTTTTATGATTAACTCACCGATTGTAGACGATGCCGTGCTTTATGTGGGCTCAAACGATGGTAAGTTGTATGCGTTGGATTCTGCAACCGGAGATATTTATTGGGCTTATGATACCGAGGGTTCCTTTGTGACTTCTGCTACCTTTGCAAAAGAGATGGTGTATGTGGGGGCCAACGTTAAAAAAGAAGGCAAAACAAATTTAGATGTACTTGCCTTTAAAAAAGGTTTGTCTGCAGGAGTTCTAATCAGAGTAATGGGCAGAAAAGGAAACGCATCGGTTAAAAAAAGCGTTGGACAAATTGCCGAAGCTGCTGATTATATTCTTTCGGATTTTGGGGATAAGAGTATTAAAAACATTGCTACTTGGCCACTCGGACTCATCATGCGTTTTGTTGAACAGAATAAGGCTAAACAAGTTGAGTTTGCCGGGACTTCTGAGGTTGAAAAGAAGGCGAGTAAGGTAATTTTGCGTTATACTCCGGCGGCATCGGTTGCCGGTTATCTTTGTGCTTCGATGATGACTCCGGTTGCGCCAATTATGATTTTAGCTTCGGCTCTGTGTTCTTGGGCGATTTTAATCTTAATTTTTTTCTATGGGGTTTTTGGTAAAGAAAAATCGGCAGCAGTCACAGCTTTGTTTACGAAAAATGATACCAAAGCTCACTCGACAAGAGGGGGTTATCTTAAAGCTCTTAAATATACATTAACGGATTATATGCCGGTTGCGATAAATTTTATTGCCGGTGGTTTGGTGTTGTTGGTTTCATGGGCTATGGTTGATTATTTTTATCCAGTCTATGCAGCATGGCTTCTTTATTTTTTAATTGGATTGATGTGGCTTTCGGTGTTATTTATCGGTAGTTTTACGCGGGTGTTTGGTCTTGCCTGGGCTTTAAGACGAGCAGGGGCTTCCCATCAACAAGGAGATGAGATTGATAAACCATTTAAAGTAGCAAAGAGAGCTTTTGGGGGAGCGGTTTTACTTTCGGGATGGTATATCGTTTTACTGTTTTTATCAGCTTTTTGTCTTGGCCTGGCTCAAACCATGTCCTCTTATTTAGCATTTATTTTAGCATTTATTTTTATATTGCTTTCAATGTTTACTTTTTTTGCCGATGCTTTTGTCGTTTTTGAAAATGAATCTTTTCCAAAAGCCATTTTAAGAAGCATAAAGCTTTTTTTGCACCATCCTTTTAAATTGGGAATATACATAATTATTATGGGTTTAATTTTCATTCTTACCTCACTTATAATCTTTGGTTTGCTCAAGTTACCTTTTAGTTACCTTGTTGCCTTAATTGTTTGCGCTGTGGTTTCAGCGTATTTAACAGAATTGCATTGCGTAATTTTTCTTAAAATAGTCGAGTAGAAATTTACGTAAAGGTTAGAATTTAAATAGGTTTATACAAATTGCTCTGAAAATTTGTTATCCTTTATATAGAAGTTAAATATGGGAAAAGGAGCAGATGTGACTTCTTTGTCTGAGGAAAATGAAAAAGAAAAGGCTGCGGTTTCCGTTGAAAAAAAACGCTCCAACTTTAATTGGAATCAGATTTTTCTCGCTGCTTTGACCGGTGCTGTCATTGGTGGGCTGATTGTAGCTCTTGCAATCCCATTTATTTTTGGCGTGGGGCCTCAGGAATTATTGAAAGGCGAACTTTTCCGTCCCAAAGTAGTAGGGGAAGTAGCTATTAAAAAAGGGGAAGAAGCAAGTGTCTCTTCGGGATCGATTATTGATGTAGCTAAAAAAGTGCAGCCATCGGTTGTTAATATCCGTATACAAAAAACTGTTCCTGGATTTTTTGGAGAGACCATCCAGCAAGGTATTGGGTCGGGGGTTATTTTTACCACGGATGGTTACATTATAACCAATAATCATGTGGTTCAAGATGCGGATGAAATTTGGGTAACCATAGGAACGGATGACGTGAAGGGAAAGGTTGTAGGCACCGATCCGGATACCGATTTAGCTGTTGTTAAAGTTGAAAGGAATAATTTGCCGGCGGCAGAATTTGGAACGACGAAAGAACTTCAAGTTGGCGAATTAACGGTTGCTATTGGTAGCCCATTTGGATTTGAACATTCTGTTACTGCCGGGATAGTCAGCGCTTTACATCGAATGATTAGTTTGCCTGATCAAACGGGAGTAACTCGTACCTATACAGATTTAATTCAAACTGATGCGGCGATAAATCCGGGGAACAGCGGGGGCGCATTGGTAAACTCCGATGGTCAAGTGATCGGTATAAACGCTCTTCTTATTGCGGAATCATATGGTCAGGGGGCTGGTTTTGCTATATCGGTAGATTTAGCGAAGAATGTTGCCGAGCAGCTGATTGAAAAAGGCAGGGTTAGTCATCCTTATGTGGGAATAGTGGGCAAAACGCTTGATAAAGAGGTTGCAATCAGCTTAAATTTGTCGGTTGATAAAGGAGCTATAGTTGTAGATGTTGTTGAAGGAAGTCCCGCATGGAATGCAGGAATGAGACGGGGAGATATTATCGTGAAATTTGATGGTGAGTCCATAGAGTCGATGGATGATCTCATTGTTAAAATAAGACAGAAAAATATAGAGGATTTAGTCGAGGTTGATTATATTAGAAATGGCGATAGAATGGAAGTTGAATTGAAGCTGGAAGAAAAACCTCAAGTCATTAAATAAATTAGGAGTAAAATTGTCTGATAAAAATTTGAGGCGGGGAAAAACCGATACCGGAGAGGTTTTTGCTTTAGCGGAGCCCCTGGAAAATTTTGTGTTAAATTTTGCAAATTCCCTTGTTAAGTTGGAAATAATTCGATTTTTTACCGAGAACCCTTCTGTTTGCGATAACATGGAGGGAGTAGCCTGCTATATTGGAAGAAAGCCGAAGGATATCGAAAAAGAACTTAAAAGTTTGGTAAAATCCGGTTTGATTGATGAAATTAAAAGGAATGGCAATTCAGTTTTTTATTGCGCTCTAGATGAGGAATTGCAAAAGAAGGTTGATTTATTTTTGGAAAGTTTAAATGATAAAATCACCAGGCTTAATATTATTTCCAGAATACTTCAAATTGAGGCAAAGCGTCGTGTTTTACAATAAAAAGCTTTTTAAACTTTTATAGGTTTTTGAAATGGGGTTGAGGTGGAGCTCAGCTCCTTTTTTTTAGGGAGGGGCAATGGTTTGAAAGAGAATTTGGCAGAACTTGTAACTGATGCTATTTCACAGGCAAAAAAGGTGGGAGAGATATCGTTTTCATATGATGTAAAGCCGTTTTTTGAACATCCAAAGGATAAGACACATGGTGATTGGGCTACAAACGTGGCGATGGTTTTAGCAAGTCAAGCCAATCTGTCTCCTCGAAAAGTAGCTGATTTCATAGTTAAACATCTCAATGATAAGCAGCATTTTCTTTCAAAAGTTGAAATAGCCGGGCCGGGGTTTATTAATTTTTATTTAAGCGATAAATGGTTTAGAGGCGTTTTAAAGGAAATAAAAGAAAAGAGTGAAAAATTCGGCTATTTTGATATGGGTTACGGCAAAAAAGTTCTAATAGAATTTGTGAGTGCGAATCCGGTTGGTCCGTTGCACGTTGGTCACGGGCGTTGGGCCGCTGTGGGGGATGCCCTTGCTAATTTAATGACAGCAGCCGGCTACAATGTTGCCCGGGAATTTTATATTAACGATTACGGGAATCAAATGAGAATATTTGGTGATTCGGTTGCGGCAAGATATGTTGAATTTTTGGGTGAGGAAGTTGCTTTCCCTGAAGATGGTTATCGAGGAGAATACATTAAGGAGATAGCACAGGAGATTGTCGAGAAGGAAGGAGACAAGCATTTTGCTCTCTCCTCTTCGGAGAGGAGCAAGATATTTAGAAAAATTGCTTATCGTCAAGTGTTGGCTCATATTAAAAAGGTTCTCTTAACCATGGGGGTAAAGTTCGATGTTTGGTTTAGCGAAACTCCTTTGCATGATTCGGGTGCTATTGATGAAGCAATATCCGAGTTGCGAAAACAGGGCTACGTTTACAAGGAGAACGGAGCTCTATGGCTTAGAACTACCGATTTTGAGGACGACAAGGATAGGGTTCTTGTCCGCGAAAATGGGAAACCGACATATTTTGCTGCTGATATTGCCTATCATAAAAATAAATTAAATCGTGATTTTGATAAGTTGATTGATATCTGGGGAGCGGATCACCACGGCTATGTTAAGAGAGTTGAGGCAGCCATCCAAGCTTTGGGATATCCGAAAGAAAAACTTGAGATTATCATTGGACAACTTGTTAATCTGTGGCGGGGTGGAGAATTGGTTCGTATGTCTAAAAGAACCGGAGAGATGGTTACCCTGGAGGAACTTTTACAAGAAGTGGGTTCCGATGCAGCTCGTTATTTTTTTCTTATGAGAAGTACGAATACAGCGCTTGATTTTGATATAGAATTGGCCAAGAGCCAATCCAGTGACAATCCCGTTTATTATGTCCAATATGCTCATGCGAGAATCTGTAACATCCTTAAATTTGCCGAGGAAAAAAGTTTTTCTCTTCCTAACATCGAGGATGTTAATTTTAATCTGTTGTGTGAGGAATCTGAATTAGATTTAATGCGTAAACTAATGGAGTTCGAAGAGGTTATTGAGGTTTCCGTGCGGAAGTTGATCCCTTTCCGTTTAACCAAGTATGCTGAGGAACTGGCCTCTTTATTTCATGTCTTTTACACTAAATGTCGTGTGATAAACGATGATTCTGCTTGTCAGCAAGCGGATGTTGAATTGAGCAAGGCCAGGCTCATTTTGGTGGATTGTGTTCGTCAGGTTTTAAATAATGTTTTAAATCTTATGGGCATAAGTGCTCCCAAGAAGATGTAGATGCCTCCCCGCCTGCCTACGTCTATGACCCGCTGCGGGTTGGCGGGGAGGCAGATAGCTTATAGCAGATGGCAAATAGCTAAAAACATAGAGCAGGGAATAAGTTAAGGGTATAGGGTAAAGGGAGCTGGCGACATAGTAACATAGTGACTTAGAAACCAAGCAGCCACGTAGCCAAGAAACCAAGGGACCAGATAACTCTCGACTGATTGGATTAAGTGGAGATTAAATAGAGATTAGGTGGAAATTAAGTAGTAATTAAGTGGAAATTTCAAATTAATTACAATCAGTTACCATTAATTTTAATGAATCACCATAAATTACAATTAGTTTCAAAAGAGCAATCTCATAAGAAACGGTTGTCAGATAGTGTTCCAAAAAGTAACTTAAGACGAGGTTACTTTTTCTAAGATATGGATTGGTGGGTATGAAATTTGGCTGTCATGTATCTATTGCAGGAAAGATATATTTGGCTGTGGATAGAGCCATTATTCGGGGTTGCGAAACGATGCAAATATTCTCGGGTAATCCTCGTGGCTGGAGAAGTCCTCAAGCTTTAGATGACGATATCTGTGAATTTAACTTCCGACGCAAAAAAGCCGGGATTGTTCCTCTGGCGATACATATGCCTTATCTTGCAAATTTAGGTTCTCCGGATGCGAAGGTTCATTCAAAATCTGTAGAGGCGATGCTCGATTCAATCGAGCGGGCAAAAAAACTTAACGCCTCTTATCTTGTTTTTCACCCGGGCAGCCATAGGGGAATGGGAAAAAGGGATGGCCTTGTAAAAGTTGCCAAATCATTGAAAACTTTACTTTTAAGGTTTGATGATTCATTGAAGGTGCTTTTAGAAAATACCGCCGGTTCAGGTTATAGTCTGGGGAGTAGGTTTGAAGAAATTGCGTTTATTTTCAAAGAACTTAACTGGGATAAAAAACTTGGGATTTGTTTTGATACTTGTCATGCGTTGGCTGCGGGTTATGATGTATCCACAAAAGATGGTCTGGATGATACTTTAAAAGAATTGGACAGGGAGTTGGGGATGGAGAGGTTGTTTTTAATTCACGCCAATGATTCCCTGAATCCGCTTAATTCCCGAGTAGACAGGCATGCAGATATCGGTAAGGGTTATATTGGGATAGATGGGTTTAGAAGAATTGTTAATCACCCCATGTTAAAAAGTTTACCTTGCATACTTGAGACACCTCACATGAGTGAGGAAGATGATATAAGAAATTTGGATTTAATAAGGAGTTTAGAAGAAAAGAATTAATTTTGACTCGTCAATATTTCCTATGTTAAACTGGGAAAACCTGATGTTGTGCATTAATTTATTTGAATTTTTTATGGAGGATTTTATGGTTTTGCCTATAACTGCCGGGATAAATAAAGACAATCACCTTGAAATTGGGGGATGTGATGTGGTTGATCTTGCAAAGGTGTTTGGTACACCTCTTTTTGTGATGGATGAGGTGACCATAAGGACACAATGCAAGAAATATTTTTCCTCTTTTCAAAAGCTTAACAAAGATACCGAGGTAATTTATGCGAGCAAAGCATTCATTTCTCTCGCAATGTGTCAAATTATCCAAGAAGAAGGGTTATCGCTGGATGTTTCTTCAGGCGGAGAACTTTATCTTGCAAAAAAAGCAGGTTTTCCACCTAAAAAGATTTTTATGCATGGCAACAATAAAACTCCTAAAGAATTAGATTTGGCTCTTGAAATGGGCATAGGTTGTATTGTGGTAGATAGCGAAAACGAATTGGAACGGCTGGATAAAATGGCGGCCGAAAAAGGAATTAATCCTGGGATAATGCTTCGGATAACCCCCGGGGTTAAACCCTCTACCCACAACCATATACAGACCGGTCAAGTTGATTCTAAATTTGGTTTTGGGTTGGCTGATGGTGTAGCTTTAAAAGCAATAAAAAAAGCGTTGGAGTTTAAAAATGTGTATTTGAGAGGTCTTCATGTGCATATAGGTTCGCAGATATTTGCCTTGCATTCCTACACTAAAGCAATTGAAATAATAATGAATTTTGCCAAGCAGATACTTGATGAAACCGGTTTTAGTATTTCCGAAATCAATGTTGGCGGAGGTTTGGGCATAAAATATGAAGCAAAGGATGAGCCCTCCACGATAGAGGAATATGCTAAAGTGATAGTCAAAGGGATTCAAAAAGAAGCTGAGAAATACGGTATGGTTTGTCCCAAGATTTTAGTTGAGCCCGGTCGCTCAATAGTTGGAAATTCCGGTGTTACCCTGTATACGATTGGCACGATTAAAGAAATACCGGGCATCAGAACGTATATATCGGTGGATGGAGGAATGTCAGACAATCTTCGTCCAATGCTTTACGGTGCCAAATACGAAGCTCTAATTGCCAATAAAGCTAACTTAAAACCTAAAGCGAAGGTTACCGTTGCGGGTAAACATTGTGAATCTGGAGACGTTTTAATCAAAGAGATTAAACTGTCCCCGGTTGAGGTGGGGGATATATTGTGTACACCTGCAACCGGTGCTTATGGATACATGATGGCAAATAACTACAATATGCAACCTCGACCAGCCGTAATTTTGGTAAAAGAGGGAAGGGCCGGGGAAATAATTAGACGTGAAACTTATGAGGATGTAGTGCGTTTGGAAAGGCCACTTAGATGGCAGAT
>DFBH01000069.1:38073-45676 GCA_002366545.1 Candidatus Oleimmundimicrobium americanum
GATTAAGTGGAGATTTCAAATTAATTACAATGAATTACTATAAATTACTATTAGTCTCAATGAATTAAGGGGCTAATAAAGGGAGATGAGTGAATGAAAGATGTTATAAATATAGGGTTAATTGGCTTGGGGACAGTCGGCTCAGGAGTCTATAAAATTTTAACTGCGCATAAAAAAGATTTTCGACGAAAGACCGGAGTAGATCTTGTGGTAAAAGCTATTGCTGAAAGAAATCTGGCAAGGGCCGATATGGTTGGAGCTGATAGAGAATTGATAACTGATGCCGAAGCTTTAATTGAAGATCCTGACATTGATATAGTGGTTGAGGTAATTGGCGGGACAGAACCCGCAAGAAGTTTTATTCTCAAAGCCATGAAGAGAGGAAAACATGTGGTGACTGCTAACAAAGAACTTCTATCGAGTCATGGCAAGGAGATTTTGGAAACGGCTGAGGAAAATGGCGTGGATATTTTGTTTGAGGCAAGTGTCGGGGGAGGAATTCCTATCATTCTTCCTTTAAAAGAATGTTTGGTCAGTAATAAAATTTTAAAGGTTATGGGTATTGTAAATGGTACAACAAATTTCATTTTAACTAAGATGAGCGAAGAAGGCTGTTCTTTTGAGGAGGCCCTAAAGGAAGCTCAAGAAAAGGGTTATGCTGAAAGGGATCCAAGTGCCGACATTGAAGGAAGAGATGCGGCAGCAAAGATTGCAATTTTAGCTTCAATTGCATTTAATAGCAGGGTCACAAGTTCTGATGTTTTTGTGGAGGGAATTTCAAAAATTACCGCGAAGGATATCCTTTATGCTAAAGAAATGGATTATGTGATAAAACTTCTTGCGGTAGCAAAAGAAGTAGATGAAGAATTGGAAGTGCGCGTTCACCCCGCAATGGTTTCGGCCAAACATCCATTAGCTTCTGTGAATGGAGTATATAATGCAATATTTGTTGAGGGAGATGCCGTTGGAGAAGTTATGTTTTTCGGACCGGGTGCCGGAAGTATGCCGGCTGCCAGCGCAGTTGTTGGCGACGTGATAGAAGTCGCGCGAAATATAAAATATGGCTCGAGTGGGAAAACCGGTTGTACTTGCTTTAGAGATTTGAAAGTAAAAGCGATAGAGGAGATTAATTCGAAGTATTATCTTCTCTTAAAAGTTGTAGATAAACCGGGAGTTCTTGCAAAAATAGCAAAAATTTTTGGAGACAACAATGTTAGCTTAGCCAGCGTTATTCAAAAGGGTTCACGAGGATCAACTGCTGATTTGATGTGTCTTACTCACTTGGTTAAAGAAAAGAATTTCCAGAAAGCTCTTAATCAAATAGGAGAGCTTGATGCAATTGACGAGATTTGTAATGTTATAAGAGTGGAGGAGTGTCAGAATGAGTAGTTGGGAAGGTGTAATTGAGACATATCGCGATTTTCTTCCTGTGTCTAACAAAACTCCTGTGGTTACACTGCTTGAAGGGAATACTCCTCATATTTTTGCAAAGAGTCTGAGTGAGGAATTGGGACTAAACATATTCTTAAAATATGAAGGGTTGAACCCCACCGGGTCTTTTAAAGACAGAGGTATGACTATGGCAGTAAGCAAAGCGCTTGAAGAAAGTGCTACAGCTGTGATGTGTGCCTCTACGGGCAATACCTCTGCTTCGGCAGCAGCCTATGCTGCTAGGGCAAACATTAAGTGCATTGTTTTAATCCCAGAAGGAAAGATAGCTTTGGGGAAACTTTCTCAGGCGCTTATGCATGGAGCGAAGGTTGTAGCAGTTAAGGGTAATTTTGACGAGGCTCTCGACGTTGTGCGGAAAATTACCGACAAATATCCGATAACTTTGGTTAATTCGATTAACCAATATAGGATTCAAGGACAAAAAACGGGGGCCTTTGAAATTTGTGATGATTTAGGAGATGCCCCGGACTATTTTTTTATTCCAGTGGGGAATGCGGGAAATATCACCGCGTATTGGATGGGTTTCAACGAGTATTATCAAATTGGTAAATCCACCAAACTTCCTAAGATGATGGGATTTCAAGCCGAGGGAGCAGCCCCTATCGTAAGGGGGTACCCCATAAAACACCCGGAGACAATTGCTACGGCTATTAGAATTGGGAATCCTGCAAGATGGAAAGAAGCTCAAGATGCTTCTTCGTCCTCCGGAGGAACAATAGATATGGTTAGCGATGGTGAAATTGTTTCAGCCTACAAGCTTCTTGCTGCGCGGGAAGGGGTTTTTGTTGAACCCGCATCCGCGGCTTCGGTGGCAGGCCTAAGGAAGTTTGTGGCCGAGAAAAAGATTGAAAAGGGAAAAACTGTGGTTTGCGTGCTTACCGGTCATGGGTTAAAAGATCCCGATAATGCGATAAAATTAAGTGAAAGAGTTATTAAAACTGAAGCAACTGTGGAAGCGGTAGAAAAAGTTATATTCTAATGTCAGCTCCCAGCCTCCAGTCTTCAGCCTTCAGGAAGAGCAAGAGCTTAAAGGCATGAAGCAAAAGGAGTAATAATTATTGTTGGCAGAAGAAAAAAGAGAGCGGGAAAAATAGAGCGTATGGAACGCAAAGTTAGTTGAACTTGTTTTTAGCTTAAGGCTAATGCAGATAGTTAAGGGCTGATGTATATTTTTTAATTTACTACCGACTAACGCTTGCCCGCCTCTGGCGGGACTAACCGGAGGTTTTATGAAATATGTTGTACTTGTGCCGGACGGCGCTGCTGATTATCCCATAAAGGAACTTGGTAACAAAACACCACTACAAACAGCAAAAAAGCCCAATATGGATTTTATTGCAAGAAACGGAATCATGGGGACGGTAAAAACTGTTCCCGACGGAATGGAACCGGGAAGTGATGTAGCAAATTTGTCTTTGCTTGGTTATGATCCCAAAAAATATTATACCGGGCGGGCTCCACTTGAAGCGGCAAGCATGAGCATTTATCTTGAAGAAGATGAGGTAGCTTTCAGATGTAACTTGGTTACGGTCTCAGATAATATTCTTGCGGATTACAGTGCGGGGCACGTATCTAGTATCGAAGCAAAAATTTTAATTCAGTTTTTAAATGAAGAGCTCAGAACAAAGAAGTTGTGTTTTTACCCGGGGGTTAGCTATCGTCATCTTATGGTAATGAAGGGCGATTATTCCAAGACATTATGTATTCCTCCTCATAATATTATGGGGCAATCTATCGAGGAAAATCTTCCCAAAGGGAAAGAGTCTTCTTTTTTAAGGGAATTAATGATTTCTTCCAGGGAAATTCTTGAAAAACATGAAATAAATCTTAGACGCAAAAGGATGGGGAAAAACCCTGCAAATATGATTTGGCTTTGGGGGCAAGGTAAGACGCCTTCTATACCAAAGTTTTGTGAAAAGTATGGCATAGAAGGCGGAGTAATTTCTGCTGTCGATTTAATTAAAGGGATAGGTCAATGCGCGGGTCTTCAAATTATAAATGTTCCGGGTGCAACGGGTTATTTCGATACCGATTATTTAGCGAAGGCAAACTATGCGCTGGCTGCGCTTAAAGAATTAGATTTTTTATTTGTTCACGTTGAAGCTCCTGACGAAGCAGGTCATGCCGGTGACGTAAATGCAAAAATAGAAGCTATAGAAAAATTTGATAACAAAGTGGTGGGCACGATACTTAAAGGGTTAAAGAATTCCGAATACAAAATCATGGTTGTGCCCGATCATCCAACTCCGATTTCTATTAGAACACACGTTAATAAGCCCGTACCTTTCGCTATTTATGGAAGAGACATTAAATCGGATGAGGTTAAATCTTTCGATGAATTTGCGGCAAAGTTGGGCTCCCTACACTTAAAAGAGGGATATCGGTTGATGGATTTATTTCTTAAAAAATAAGGAGGCTGAAACGAGAATTGCTCAATTGGCACCCGTTTGGGAAAGAGTTCCGCCAGTGAGGTACGGAGGAATAGAGATGGTTGTTTATCTTCTCACGGAGGAACTCGTGAAAAGAGGCCACGATGTTACGCTTTTTGCAACGGGAGATTCAAAAACCAGCGCTAAATTAAGTTCAACGTATCCTACTCGGCCACCGAGGAATTTATTAGTGGGAGGGGATTTGGTCCCCGATTTACTCCATGTTGCTTCGGCATTCAAGCGGGCAGATGAATTTGATATAATTCATAATCATGCTGGTTATTGTGGAATTGCGTTGGCTAATTTTATTTCAACCCCTATATTAACTACACTTCACGGTCCTTTTACGGCGGAAAACAAGAGATTTTTTAAAACATTTAAAGACGCTGTTTATTATAATTCCATCAGTGATTCGCAAAGGAAAGGCTTGCCCGGTCTTAATTATATCGGAACCGTTTATAACGCAATTGATGTTGATCGTTATAAATTTAAGAGCAAGAAAAAGGATTACTTTTTGTTCTTGAGTAGAATTACTGCGGATAAAGGAGCACATACAGCGATAGATGTTGCCAAGAAAGCGGGAATAAATTTAATTATGGCCGGTAAAATTGATCCCGGGTCTGATACAGAATATTTTGAGGAAAGAATTTACCCGCAAATTGATGGAAAACAAATTAAGTTTCTTGGAGAAGTTACCGATAAAAGAAAGAAGGAACTTTTGAAAGACGCCAAGGCATTTATTTTCCCGTTGCAGTGGCCCGAACCTTTCGGGTTGGTCATGATAGAAGCGATGGCTTCAGGTACGCCCGTTATCGCTTTTCCATACGGTAGCGTTCCCGAAATCGTTATTGATGGTGAGACCGGATTCATCGTTAATAACGTTGAAGAAATGGTAGAAGCTGTATCAAAGGTGGAAAAAATAGATTTTTTTAAGTGTCGTGATTATGCCGAAAAAAGGTTTAGTTCGGCAAGGATGGCCGATGATTACGAAGCGATTTATCGAAAGATGATTAAAGTTAGATGATTGTTTGAAAGAGTGGGACCGTTGACAAGATTTGTAAGTCCAGAGGGCAGGGTTTTTGAAGAGGAAACTGAGGCCACAAACAGAATATTGAATGAAGGCATTCCTTTCATTATTGTAGATGTAAGGGAAAAAGTTTTAACCACCAAAGAAGGGGATTATTTTTTGCTTACCAACACGGAAGGGGATATTCCGTGGAGAAATACTCGGGGGTTTGGCTTTTATTACCAGGACACCCGTTTTTTAAATTGCATGGAGCTTTTGATTGGCGGCAAACCTCCCGTTTGTTTGTCTTCAACGGTGGAATTAAATTACTTAGAGCATATTGAATGCAGTAATCCTGATATTGAAAACAATGGAATTAAAATTCCACAAGAGACTTTAAATATAAGACAGTTGAGATTAATAAAAGACGGGCTGCATAATAAAATTAGGGTTAAAAACTATAATTGCTTTCCCGTTAATTTAACTCTCCAATTAAAATTTAACTCCGATTTCGCGGATATTTTTGAAGTTAGAGGGTTAAAGCGCAAAAGCCGAGGGAAATTGCTCTGTCCTCAGTTTGATAACAGAGCTCTCGTCTTTGCCTATATGGGCAAAGACGAGGTTTTTCGCCAAACAAAATTGTATTTTTCGTTTGAGCCGAACTCTGTGGATATCAACTTGAGGGGGGTTACGTTAGCTTTTGATTTGTCGATAGAGCCTTTTTCAAAGTTTAGTTTTAATTTTTATGTGGAGCCTGTTGTTGGTGAAAGTAAGAAAAGAAAATCCATGCCCAGCTTTAGCTTAGCTTTAAACGGTCTTAAGAAGTCTTATGAAAACCATGATAAAAAGTGTCTTCGCATAGATACCAATAACTCGATATTTGATAGGTTAATTGCAAGAGGCAAAAATGATATTCGTGCTTTAGTAACCGAGATGCCTGAAGGCAGAATAATAGTTGGCGGAATTCCCTGGTTTGTGGCTCCCTTTGGTAGAGATAGCGCGATTGTTTCAATTCAGTCTTTGCTCCTGTGCAGTAACTTGGCTAAGGATACCATTAAATTTTTAGCTAAATTTCAGGGCAAAAAAGAGGATACCTGGCGGGACGAAGAGCCGGGAAAGATACTTCATGAACTAAGAAGGGGGGAATTGGCAAATTTAGGTGAAATTCCCCATACACCTTATTTTGGTTCAATTGACTCAACCCCTCTGTTTTTAATTCTCGTTTCAGAGTATTTAAAGTGGACGGGTGATATTAGTTTAATAAAAGAAATTAAGAATAATCTTGATGGAGCCATAGACTGGATAAAAAATTATGGGGATAAAGACGGCGATTTATTTATTGAGTATGAGAGAAAAGCGGAGAGAGGGTTAGTAAATCAAGGCTGGAAGGATTCTTTCGACTCGGTTTGCTATTCCGACGGGAAGTTGGTAAAACCTCCTATAGCCCTCGTTGAAGTTCAGGCTTACGTTTATTATGCCCTAAAAAGGATGAGCCAAATTTATAATGTGCTCGGAGATTTTAAAAAAGGCGTAGCTTTGGAGTCTTGGGCAATGGCTCTTAAGAAAAAATTTAATGAAGATTTTTGGATGGAAAAAGAGGGTTTTCTTGCCATGGCTCTCGATAGCAACAAAAAGCAGGTTAAAACAATTACCTCAAATCCCGGGCAGGTACTGTGGACGGGTATTTTAGATGAGGATAAGGCTCAAAGGGTTGTAGAACGTCTTATGCAGCCGGATATGTTTTCCGGTTGGGGAATACGCACCGTAAGCAAAACAGCAAAGACATATAACCCCATGAGTTATCATAACGGAACCATATGGCCTCACGATAATGCGTTGATAGTTAGAGGTCTTAAAAGATACGGAGTTAATTGGGCTTCCGAAAAAGTGGCAACTGGTTTGTACGGGTCCGCCATTCATCATGCCTATATGCGGCTGCCTGAACTTTTTTGTGGTTTTACTCGTAAAGGAGAAGGATGGCCTGTTGATTATCCTGTTGCTTGTAATCCACAGGCATGGTCAGCCGGAAGCGTATTTATGGTGTTGCAATCATTGCTTGGCATAAGTCCGGACGCTCCCAACAATGTACTTTACGTGAATAGGCCGTTTCTTCCAACTTGGCTAAAGGATGTTAAATTAAAGGGTCTAAAAGTTGGCAAAGCTACTTTAGATATCTCATTCCGCCGTGAGAATGGAGTAACCAGCTTCATGGTTCTTAAGAAAAAGGGAGAAATAAAAATTATTATGGAGGAATAAAATATATTGACCTAACAGAGAATTTGAGTAAAAATAACTATATCTTCTTTTTTTATTCGCAAAGGTGCGGTTAAGAAACCTTCTAAATAAAAAAATCTCTAATTTTTACGTTTTGTTTTAAAAATAGTGTTCCCGGAAAAAAGTTTGTATTTAAAAGGGAAAATATAAATTAGTTTGTTGTTACCGTGTTTTAATAAAAACAGGTTGTTAAAAAATATTCATTAGAGTTTGGTTATTGATTTTGGCGGTAAACTTGTGGTAGGTTATGGTAAGTGTTTCGAGTTTGTTAGACGTGTTTTTGAAACAGACATCTCTTATTTTATGAGCAGATTTTCATTTTAGTTTACTTGTGACTTTTGTTATTTCAAAAAACCTTCGACTTTAATAATCGATAATTAAAAGGATTGGTAAAACCGCTATATCAACCCATTCTTACTTCAGCCCGAAAGCTGAGTTTTGT
>DFBH01000069.1:45764-75987 GCA_002366545.1 Candidatus Oleimmundimicrobium americanum
GCAAATATTGAACATATTAGAGAAGTAAATTCGTGGGGAATTTTAAGCGGGGTAACGACAAATCCAACCCTTTGTGCCAAGGAAGGCCGGGAATTTCGCTCGGTTATCAAGGAAATTGCGGAAACTGTAGGCGGCCCAATAAGTGCAGAAGTGGTGAGTCTTGACAGAAAGAGAATAATAAAGGAAGCCCGAGAAATCTCAAAAATTGCAGATAACGTTATTGTAAAAATACCGATAACCCCAGAAGGGCTTGCCGCAACAAAGGTAGTGTCTTCTGAGGGGATAAAAGTCAATATGACCTTGGTATTTTCTCTTAATCAAGCTTTGCTGGCAGCACAAGCCGGAGCTTCGTATTCCAGCATTTTTTTGGGGAGGCTAGATGATATAGGACATAATGGGATCTCTATCTTATCTGACGTTGTAGTTGCTTACGAAAATTATGGGATTTCAACCGAAATTATTGCGGCTAGCATAAGAAATCCAATGCATGTTACGGATGTAGCTTTAGCGGGTGCAGATATAGCTACTATTCCTTATAAAGTTATTCAGGAGATGGTTAAACATCCTTTAACCGATAAGGGAATAGATAAATTTTTGGAAGATTGGAATAAGCTAAAAGAAAATCTTTCAACCTAAGTACGGATAATTAATGAATGACGGTAGATAAATTTAAGGAAGGTGTGTTTGGTTGACAAAAGTAAATTTTAAAAGAAGTGAATTGGAGAAGAAAAAGTTAAGTGAGCTTAGACTTATTGCGAAAGAACTTGGTGTAGAAAATTTAGCTAAAATGAAAAAAGTTGAACTTATTGAGGCAATTTTTAACAGTGAACCAAAGGAAGTTTCAACCAAGTCTGTTTCTCCAAAAGAAGGGGTCATAATAAGAAAAGGTATTCTTGATATATTAAACGATGGCTATGGTTTTTTGAGAACAAAGGGTTATCTTCCAAGCGATAACGACATTTATGTATCGGTTTCACAAATCCGGCGGTTTTCGCTTCGGCGAGGGGATGAAGTTGCAGGGCAGGTTCGGCCATCTAAAGATAATGAGAAATACAGCGCTTTGTTAAGAATCGAATCAGTTAACGGAGCAAATCCTGAACTTGCTCGGAATCGAAAAATTTTTGAATCCCTTACTCCGATATATCCAAACCAGAGGCTTAGGTTGGAGATTCCCAATGGCGGAATTGCCCCAAGAATTATTGATTTGGTAGCTCCCATTGGCAAAGGGCAAAGGGGATTAATTGTTTCTCCTCCAAAAGCGGGGAAGACGACGCTCTTGAAACAGATTGCTAACAGCATAACCGCCAATAATCCCGAAATCATAATGTTTGTTCTTCTTGTCGACGAAAGGCCGGAAGAGGTTACTGATATGCAGCGCTCTGTAAATGGTGAGGTAGTTAGTTCGACTTTTGATCAACCCTCGGAGAACCATATCAGGGTAACGGAATTGCTTCTTGAGAGAGCTAAACATCTTGTCGAGCAAGGTGAAGACGTGACCATACTTTTGGATAGCATCACCCGACTTGCCAGGGCATACAATCTGAGCGCTCCGGCCAGCGGACGAATTCTTTCAGGCGGAGTTGACTCAACTGCTCTTTATCCACCAAAGAAGTTTTTCGGTGCGGCAAGAAACATTGAAAATGGTGGAAGCCTCACCATCATCGCTACAGCTCTTGTTGAAACGGGTAGTCGCATGGATGAAGTAATTTTTGAGGAATTTAAAGGAACAGGGAATATGGAGATTCACCTGGATAGAAAGTTGGCTGATAAACGTGTATTTCCCGCCATTAATATTGAACGTTCCGGGACCAGAAAAGAAGAGCTTGTTATGACTTCCGCCGAGGCTCAAGAGGTGTGGAAACTTAGGCGAGTTTTGCATGCTCTTGACTCGACTGCGGCCATCAATCTTTTGATTGATAAAATTAAGGAGACTCGTTCAAATGGGGAATTTTTACAGCAGATTCAGAAAACCTCTCTACCCACGTAAAAATTTTTAGACGACTCATATAAATTAATAAGATTGCCAAATAGGTTTTTTATGTGCTAATATTTTGCTTGTTTTATATTTGGAGGTGAAGTTTTTGAAAAAAGATATACATCCGGAATATGTAAAATCCAAAGTTACATGTTCTTGTGGCGAAACATTTATTACTTGCTCAACGGAACCGGTTTTAAAAGTGGAGATTTGTTCAAAATGCCATCCTTTTTATACTGGCAAGCAAAAGTTACTGGACGCCGGAGGAAGAATCCAAAGATTCCAGAAGAAATATGGTTTGTCGGCGGAGGAGCCTTCGGAGAAAGAAAAAGCTGAAAAATTGGCAGATTTAGATGAAGCGCAATCTAAGAAACTTTCTGAATAGGTCGGTAGCACAAAAATGGCTGAGTTGAGCGTCAAACTATTAGAGCATACCCCTGAACCGGAACGCACTATTGCTACTGCTGCGCGAATTTGTTATGCGCCGGTTGATGCAGATGAATTATTTCGAACTTTGTCGGATGAAGAAGTAGAAAAACTTGTTAATCTAATCATAAAATCCGGTCATTTAAGTGCGGTTGAGCATGCTGTTTTTACTTTTGCGGTTGACGGGATTTCAAGAGCATGTTCTCATCAGTTGGTGAGGCATAGAATGGCTTCATTTAATCAGCAATCGCAAAGATATGTGAAATATTCGCACGGTTTAGGCTTTATTACTCCCCCGGCTATTGATGGCAATTCCTCGGCAAAAGATAAATTTGATAAATTAAACAATATGGCATTAAGAATTTATCGCGAATTGCTTGAGGAGGGAATTAAAGCGGAAGATGCAAGGTATGTTCTTCCCAATTCAACTGAAACAAAGTTGGTTGTTACGATGAATGCCCGGGAACTTCTGCATTTCTTCAGCCTTCGTTGTTGCAACAGAGCACAGTGGGAAATTAAAAATTTGGCTCTTGCAATGTTAGAAGAAGCTAAAAAAGTAGCCCCTTTGCTCTTCAAAGAAGCTGGTCCATCCTGCAACCGCGGTCCTTGCCCTGAGGGCAAATTCAGTTGCGGAAAACCCTGGAAGAAAATCAGGTAAGTTTTGATAAATTGGTTATGTTAAAAAATCGGTGCTTGATATCCGGATGGTTATAACATCGAGAAGAGTTGGTTGGGGCCAAGCTCAAAAGGAGAATGATTTTGCGTCCAAAAAAAATCGTTAAAAAAATATCACTTACAATTTTTCAGCTTTTTTCAAGAGCTCAAGTTGGTGGTCAGGCTGTTTTAGAAGGAGTTATGTTACGTGGTAAGCAAAATTGGGTTGTTGCTGTTCGTCAACCCAATCAAGAAATAATCATTAAAGAAAGAAAGATAAACTCTTTTATAAATAAGTTTCCTATCTTGAAATTTCCTTTAATTAGGGGAAGCGCGGCTGTTATCGAGATGTTGGTTGTGGGAATGAAAGCTATTTCTCTCTCTGCTGAATTATCTACGGAGGAAGATGTAAAAATCAGCGGCAAAGAAATGGCCGTAAGCATTGTTTTAGCCATGTTTTTTGGCGTTTTTCTTTTTATTATTTTGCCCAGTTGGCTTACTTTTTTGCTGGATAAGTATTTATCGAGTACGTTTATGGTTAGTTTTTTTGAGGGTGTTTTGAGGTTAACCATTTTTCTTATTTATATTTTTGCTATATCGAGAATTAAGGATATAAGGCGAGTGTTTGAATACCACGGTGCTGAGCACAAGGTAATTCACGCATATGAATCGAAAGACGAGTTAACGCCTCAGGCGGTTTCTAAGTACAGTACTTTACATGTTGGCTGCGGCACGGCTTTTATTTTGATTGCGCTTGTAGTTTTAATTTTTGTTTATGCGTTTTTGGGAAGACCCCCTTTAATCTGGCGCATTGTGAGCCGTTTGTTGGTGGCCCCCTTGGTTATTGGAATAAGTTATGAGATAATAAAAATAGCTCGTAAACACAAAGACTCTCCTCTGGTTTGTACTCTTTTAGCTCCCGGTCTTTGGTTGCAGAAGATGACCACCAAAGAACCTTCTTACGATCAATTGGAAGTGGCTATTTTTTCATTAAAGAGGTTGCTTTCTTTGGAGGATTTTGAAGAGGAAAGCGAGACTTGTATTCTACAATAATTATGTCGGGTGAAACTGAAATGCTGGAAAAATTGAAAGAAATAGAAAAAGAATATAAAGATTTGACGGAGAAATTAAGTGATCCGGAAATTCTTGCTGACCAAAAAAGTTATCAAGAATACGCGAAAGCTCACTCTGAAATTTTGGGACTTATAACCAAGATAAACGAGTATAAAAATGCTTTGAAAAATATTGAGGAAGCCAAGGCCCTTATGAAAGAAGAGACTGATAAGGAGATGAAAGATTATCTTCATTCGGAACTAAACTCTGCCGAGGAACGTTCTAAAAGGTTGGAGGAAGAATTAAAAGAGATGATGATAACCAAAGACCCCAATGACGAAAAAGATGTCATTATGGAGATAAGGGCTGGTGCGGGCGGGAAAGAAGCATGTTTGTTTGCCGCTGAGATATACAAAATGTACTCTTGGTATGCAGAGCAACGGGGTTGGTCTGTTCAGGTATTGAGTTCAAATCCCTCTGATTTAGGGGGATTTAAGGAAATAATTTCCGAGGTTAAAGGCAAAAATGCTTATGGGCAGCTGAAATATGAATCCGGGGTCCATCGTGTGCAGAGAGTGCCTGTCACAGAATCGGGCGGGCGTATTCACACCTCTACAGTGACGGTTGCCGTTCTTCCGGAAGTTGAGGAAGTTGAGGTTGAAATCAACCCCAAAGATTTACGAATTGATATATTTCGTTCAAGCGGGCCGGGAGGGCAATCTGTTAATACGACAGATTCAGCGGTTAGAATTACTCATATGCCCACGGGGACGGTGGTTTCATGCCAAGAAGAGCGCTCTCAGCTTCAAAATCGCGAGAGGGCGATGAAAATTTTATGTGCTCGTTTGCATGAAAAGTTTTTGGAAGAACAGCGGGCGGAAATATCTGAATCGAGAAAGCTTCAAATAGGAACGGGTGACAGGAGCGAAAGGATAAGGACCTATAATTTTCCCCAAGGAAGAGTGACGGATCATCGTATCGGTTTAACTCTTCATAATTTGAACTCTGTATTAGAAGGGAACATAAGGGAAATAATTGAGACTTTACAGATTGCCGACCGCACCAAAAAGCTAAGCAAGGTGTCCGGCTAAGGGGAAATTGGTTGTATAAAGACAAGAGTTACAATGTTTCGGATATCCTAAAATTAGCGGTTTCTTTTCTTGAGAAACATAATGTTCAAAATCCTCGTCTCGATTCAGAACTTTTGCTTGGTAAAATTTTAAACCTTTCACGGGTGGAGATTTACACTGATTTTTTTCGTCCTCTGGTTTTGCAAGAGGTAGAAGATTACCGAAAACTAATTGTTCTTTGCGCTAAAGGAAAACCGGTTGCTTATATTTTAGGGAAAAAACCCTTTCGTCATCTTAATTTAAAGGTCAATTCCGATGTTTTAATCCCAAGGCCCGAGACCGAACTTCTTGTTGAAAAAACACTTGATGTTGCAAAGAAGATGAAAGGCCCTCTTAAAATTATGGATTTGTGCACCGGCAGTGGGGCCATAGCTTTAAGTGTGGCGCAGGAAATACCCGATGTTTTTGTGCTGGCTTTAGACATTTCCGAAAAGGCCTTAAGAGTGGCTTGGGAAAATACTGAAATTTATGGATTGCAGGGTAAAGTAGAATTTATTTGCTGTGACCTTTTTGAAGGTTTGGATAATAGTTTTATAGGTGATATTGATGTGATTGTTTCCAATCCCCCCTACATCCCAAGCGGGGAAATAAATGAACTTCAAAGGGAGATACGTGACTTTGAGCCCATATTGGCTTTAGATGGCGGGCTTGACGGCTTGAGGGAATACAGAAGGATTGTTGTCGAATCCCCGAATTATTTAAAAAAAGGCGGTTATCTTATTTTGGAAGCTGGGGCGGGACAAGCTGATTCCATCATGAAGCTATTGAATGATTCCGGTGTTTTTGATGAAATTGATGTATCAAAAGATTATGCGGGTATTGAACGAGTAGTTGTGGCTAAAATAAAAGGGTAAAGTTGCAGATAGCAGATAGCAAATAGCAGATAGCAGATAGTTAGAAGAATGTGAGTATGGAGTATAGAAAAACCAGCAAACCAACATGCTAACCAGCTAATTAGTTTTAGGGAACGGCAGATGGTATGTGACTTGAACTATCAGCTATCAAGCGAATGATAGTGAGCGAGCCATCAGCTATCGAGGCCGCAAGACCGGGCTATCAGCTAAAAGAGGGTACTTATGCAAGCTAAAATTGTAAAAATTGATAAAAACAATCCGGAGCTTGACGTCATTAAACATGCCGCCGAGGTGATTGGGGCAGAGGGATTGGTGGTTTTTCCTACGGAAACAGTTTATGGTTTAGGGGCAGATGCTTTCAATCCAAAAGCTGTTGAAAGGGTGTTTAAGGCCAAAGGAAGGTCCTTTAATAATCCATTAACGGTTTGCATTTCGGATGCGGCCGACTTAAATTTTTTAGTTGAGGAAATTCCCGAATCTGCAAAAAATATTATTGATAAATTTTGGCCGGGCCCCCTTACATTGGTCTTTAAAAAAAGTGATATAGTTTCTTTAAAAATAACATGTGGAAGAAGTACCGTGGGGATAAGGTTCCCGGACAATAAAATTGCTTTCTCCTTAATGGCTTTAATTAAAATTCCTTTGATTTTAACCAGCGCAAATATTTCCGGCAGTCCGAGTCCGGTTGAGGCACAGCAGGCTCTTAATTATCTGGGAGAAAGCGTTGATTTAATTTTAGATGGAGGAAAAACCGCGTTAGGTGTCGAGTCAACCGTTTTGGATTTAACCGTATCTCCCCCGGCCATAATTCGCGAAGGAGCCATTGCGGTTAAGGAAATTGAGAAGGTTTTGGGGAAACCAAAAGTGGCAGATAGCAGATAGCGTATGGCTGATGCCTGTCCGCCTCTGGCGGAGCTGATGGCGGATAGCAGATAGCCTAAGGGCTTGCTTTAAAGGGCTGAATCAAAAGGCTGGTCTTAAGGGCTGTATTTAGGGGCTGAACTTTGAGAGCTGATTTTTGGGGGGTTCTTGAAAATACTGTTTATATGTACGGGAAATATATGTCGGAGCCCTTTGGCGGAAGGGATTCTAAAGGTTCTTCTTGAAAGCAAAGAAAGACCCAATCTTTCTCGCAGCAACATAGATGTTTCCTCTGCGGGAACAGCGGCTTATTTTCAAAGTGGAGCGACGGGAGAAGCGATTGAAGTTGCGAGGGGATATGGTGTTGATTTAAGTTTGCATCGTAGTCGGCTTTTAAATAAAAAGATGATAGAAGATGCAGATTTAATTTTAACTATGGAGTTTAAACACAAAGAGATTGTTAGAAGAATGGTTCCTGCAGCTGCAGGAAAAATATTTTTGCTTAAAGAATATGTGAACACGGGAGATGCTGAATTAGAAGATAAATGGGAACTTGAAATAACTGATCCTATCGGGCTTGGGTTCCCGGCATACGAAAAGTGCGCCGAAGAGATTTTGCAAGCGTTGAAAAAATTGATAAGAATGTTGGACGAAATGGAAACTTGGTGTTAATTTTATAGATATTTAAAGAAACTATTAATAAGACGGGAGAGAAGATTGAAGATTGCAATTGGCAGCGACCACGCTGGTTATGAGTTAAAGGAAAAAATAAAGCAGTTTTTAAAAGAAGAAAATTTGGAGTTTTTTGATGCCGGCACAAATAACTCGGATTCAGTCGATTATCCCGATTATGCTGAAAGAGTTGCTGAAGCGGTGGCGGCGGGTGAGTTTGATAGGGGTATCATTGTTTGTGGTTCGGGAATAGGTGTCGCGATGACAGCAAATAAAATTCCCGGAATAAGAGCCGCTGTTTGCAACGATCTCGAATCAGCGCGTCTCAGTAGAGAGCATAATGATGCAAATGTTCTCGCAGTGGGAGGGCGCGTAATTGATGAAAAAAAAGCGAAGGAGATTGTAGATTTGTGGCTTAAAACCAAATTTATAGGTGGAAGGCATTTAAAAAGACTTGAGAAGATTGCTAAGCTGGAAAAAAAATATTCTTTAAAGAGAGGAGAGGCGGGACAATGAAAAATTTAGAGGAAGTTGATCCCGAGGTAGCTACAGCCGTAAAGGACGAGTTAAGACGGCAGCAAGGGACATTGGAGCTTATTGCTTCGGAAAACTTTGCAAGTTTGGCCGTAATGAGAGCTACCTGTTCTGTTTTAACGAACAAATATGCGGAAGGTTATCCCGGTAAAAGATATTACGGCGGTTGCGGTTTTGTTGATGTAGCTGAGCAGTTAGCCATAGAACGTGCCAAAATTCTTTTTGAGGCAGAGCACGTAAATGTTCAGCCTCACAGTGGTTCTCAAGCAAATATGGCGGTGTATTTTTCTTGTTTGAAACCCGGCGATAAAGTTATGGGCTTGGAATTAAGCCATGGTGGTCATTTAACTCACGGTAGTCCGGTTAACTTTTCGGGTCAGTTATACGATTTTGTTTTTTATGGTGTCAATAAAGATACCGAGATGTTTGATTATGATGAAATTTTAGAAATCGCAAAGAAACACGGACCAAAAATGATAATCGCGGGAGCGAGCGCATATCCGCGAACCATTGATTTTGAGGCTTTTCGCAGGATAGCTGATGAAGTTAATGCTTATTTAATGGTGGATATTGCTCACATTGCCGGTTTAGTTGCTGCCGGCATTCATCCAAGTCCCATGCCTTGCGCACAATTTGTGACCACTACTACCCATAAGACTCTGCGAGGACCCAGGGGTGGAATGATCTTTTGTGAAGAAAGATTTGCTAAGTCAATAGACAAAATGGTTTTTCCCGGTATTCAAGGCGGGCCTTTAATGCACGAAATAACCGCTAAGGCTGTTTGTTTAAAGGAAGCTCTAACTGATGAATTTAAGGATTATCAAAGACAGATTGTTGAAAACTCTAAAGCTTTGGCAAGAGTTTTTAAAGATAATGGATATCGTTTAGTATCCGGAGGGACTGATAATCATTTATTTTTAGTTGATTTAACCGATAAGGAGATTACCGGGAGGGAAGCGGAGGTTTATCTCGAGAATGTGGGGATTATTATAAACCGAAGCACCATACCTTTTGAAACAAAAAGCCCCTTTGTTACAAGTGGAATTAGAGTGGGCACCCCCGCGATAACAACTCGGGGTATGAAAGAAAATGAAATGGGGAAAATTGGGGAGCTAATGATAAAAACTTTGGAAAATATAGGTAATGAAAAAGTTCACACGGAAGTAAAAAAGGAAGTTAAAAAACTTTGTGAGGGGTTCCCGCTCTATCCGGAACTGTAGGTAGATAGATAGATAGCGTATAGCTTATGGCAGAGAGCAGAGAGCAGAGAGCAGAGAGCACGGAGCTTAGTGCTTGGAGTATAAAAAATAAAAGGGTAAAGAAGAATTGGAAATTGCCATGCCTACCGGCAGGCAGGAAGATTGGAAATTTTAAAGCTTTAAAACCAAAAGGAAAATAATTTTACAATTAGCTGCGAAGCAGCAGATAGAGGGTAAAGGGAACTGGCGACACAGTAATATGGCGACGTAGAAACATAGCAACTTAGAAACCAAGTAGCCATGTAGCCAAGAAACTAAGGGACCAGATAACTCCCGACTATCCGCTAAGAGACTCCCGACTAGTTAGGGGCTAACAGCCACGTAAAAGTAAAGAACAACTCACGTGGCAAGCTGAATTTGAAAGCTAAACCCTTCTCTTCCTCCCCCTTGATGGGGGAGGGTTAGGGTGGGGGTGAAGGGGTTTTAAGCATTTTTAGTTTTTATTTTTTTAGCTAGAGACTGGCTTAAAAGGCTGCTTTTAATTGTTTTTTAGCCCTTAGCTTTTGACTTGAACTATCAGCTATCGGCTATCGAGGCCGCAAGGCCGGGCTACTTAGCTAAGGGCTGGCTTAAAAGGCTGCTTTTTTTATGTTTTCGCTGGGAGCTGGGAGCTGGTGGCTGGAGACTGGTAGTTGGCTAATGGCTGAATTTAAAGCTGCCTTTCAGGGCTGGTCTTGAGGGCTGTATTTCAAGGCTGTTTTAAAAGGCTGGTCTTGAGGGCTGTTTTTTTCATTTAAAAAATGGGGTGTATTCGAAATGGACCGTCCGACTTGGGATGAATATTTTATGAAAATAGCTGAGGATGTTTCAACCCGATCAACTTGTTTGCGTCGGCAAGTTGGCGCGGTTATCGTAAAGGATAAGATGATTTTAGCTACCGGCTATAATGGTGCACCATCAAGATTAAAACATTGCCTAGAAGTTGGTTGTGTTAGGGAGATTCAAAACATATCTTCCGGAGAAAAACACGAGTTATGCAGGGGTCTTCATGCTGAACAAAACGCCATCATCCAAGCGGCTCTTCATGGTGTAAAAATTAAAGAGGCTTTGATATATACCACACACCAGCCCTGTATTCTTTGTACTAAAATGCTGATAAATGCGAGTCTAAAGGGAATCATTTATCGAGACAGTTATCCGGATTCACTGGCCGAGAAAATGATTGAAGAGGCAGAAATTAAAATAAGGCAATTAAAAAAGTAAAAAATTTTAAAAAAATCTCTTGTCATAAGTATTTACTTTATGGCATTATTTAAAAGTTGTGATTTGATGTTAAGTGAAAAAGATAAAGATAATAAACCATGGCTAAGTGAAGTTAGAGGATATGGCAATATAGGGATAGATTTAGCTTGTGCTATTTTGGTAGGGTTTGGCATAGGTTATTTATTGGATAAATGGTTGGGCACGACCCCTTTGTTTATGATTGTGGGAGTTTTGTGGGGAGTTGCAAGCGCGTTTTTGTTACTTTATCACAAAATCAAACTTGAAGAAGAAGAGAAAGATAAGGACAAACGGAAGGGTTGATTTCGCTGACGAGTTACATGTCTTTAATTAGCAAGTCTATTTTAGCAAGTTTTTTGCTTTGCTTGTTAGTTGCCGTGGGGATTTATTACGAAAGAGGTGTTTCGGGGGTTTGGGGTATAGTTACAGGATTTGCAATGGCTACGACTGATTTTGGAGTAGCTTCTTATTTGGTTGTAAGATGTATGAAACGTGAAAAAAATGCGCTGGCCGCGGTTGTTTTGCCCGGTTTTTTAATTCGTTTGCCTTTAGTCCTCGGTATAATTTATTACTTTATTAAAGTTCCCGGGATGGATATTTATGCTCTTATCGGGAGCTTTATAGCTGTTTACAGTTGTCTTTTGTTTGTGGAATTAAAATTGATAAACGATTTAGCTAAATCATCTAAGTTAGAAATTGGAAAGGGGTAATTACATTGGATCCGCTTCATCATTTTCGTCTTCATCCCATGATTCATCTTCCTCACATCGGGCCCATCGACCCATCTATTAACATGGCGGTAATATCGATGTGGGTAGCGACTGCTCTGGTGTTTGTCATATTTTTTCTGGCATCCAGAAAAGTTAGCTTGGTTCCGAAAGGAATTCAAAATTTTGTGGAGGTAATTGTCCAGTTTGTCCGCGATGAATTTATTCTTGGCATAATGGGTAAGGAGGGGATGCCTTATCTTCCATTCATCTTGACGTTATTTGTCTTCATTTGGTTCTGTAATCTTTCAGGGCTAATTCCCGGCTTTTTTACTCCCACGAGCAACATATTTGTGACTGGAACCCTTGCGGTTATGGTATTTTTTGTTACCCATGGGATTGGAATTGTAAGGCACGGTCCTTTTAAATATTTTAAGGGTTGGGTACCCAAAGGAGTGCCTGCAGCATTAGCGCCTGTTCTTTTCATCATCGAGATTCCAAGCGCTTTTGCCAAACCTTTTTCTCTGGCAGTTCGTCTTTTTGCCAATATGCTTGCGGGACACATTGCTATTTTAATCTTTTTGGGTATGATAATTCAGTACAAGAGCTTAATCATTGCGCCTTTTCCTGTTTTAGGATGCGTTATTATTATGATTTTAGAGCTCTTGTTTACAGCGTTACAGGCATATATCTTTGCCATTCTTTCATCATTATATATTGGGGATGCCGTTCACGGCGGGCACTAATTGGCAGATAGCAGATAGCGTATGGCTGATGGCTAATAGCTGGTAGCATATGGTTGTTGGCTGGCAGCTGGTGACTGGAGGCTGGCAGAGAGAGCAGTGAGATTTTTCTCTAAGCTCCGGGCTCCAAGCTGATAAAATCTGACAACTATGAATAATGAACTAATTTAAAGAGAGGAGGAAGTATTTTGGACGCACAAATTATTGCTTATGTAGCAGGAGCTGCGGCTATGGCATTGGCCGCTATGGTCTGCGGTTGGTCAATTGCTTGGTTGGCCAGGGCTTCCGTTGAGGGTTCTGCCCGTCAGCCTGAAGCGGCAGGCGGTATTCGTACGACCATGATTATCGCGGCTGCGTTGGTTGAAGCTATTTCTTTGTACACATTTGTTATTGCTATTTTATTGGTAACTAAATAAGTTTTAAGGAGGTGGATAATAGGTGGATGTATTATTCCACCCCGAGACGGGCCTGATTTTTTGGTCTTTGGTTTCGTTTCTTCTGCTTTTTGTTTTGCTTAAAAAATTGGCTTTTAAGCCAATTTTGGGGATGATGGAAAAGCGTGAGAACAAAATCAAAGGATCTTTAGATGAAGCCGAAAAAACTCGTCTTGAGGCAGAAAAATTATTTGCAGATTATCAAAAACAGATAGAAAATGCTCGCAAAGAAGCTCAGGTATTGATTGATGAGGGCAAAAAGGTTTCCGAAAAAATGAAGCAGGAAATTATCACGAAAGCCGAAGAAGAAGTTAAACATATGACGGAACGCGCGCGCGCCGAGATGGAGCTTCAGAAGGAAAGGGCGTTTGTTGACCTTCAAGGCAAAGTGGCTGACCTGGCTGTTTCGGCTGCTTCTAAAGTTGTAGGGAAGGTTTTGAGCGAAAAGGATCACATTAGGTTGGTTGAAGAAAGTGTTGCTGATCTTAGAAACTTAAAAGAGCTAACGGCAGTCATTGAATCAGAACAAAGCGCTTTAATTGATGCTTCTATCGAAAGCGGAGAGGGAAAGATAAAAGGTGAAGCTATTACCGCTTTACCGGTAAGCAAAAAACTTGAAAAAAAGATAGTATCTCAGCTGGAGGGGTTGATTGGCAAAAATATCGACCTCGCATTTTCCGTAGACGAGTCTATTATTGGAGGAGCTATATTCAAGATTGGAGATAGAATAATAGACGGTAGCGCAAAAAGAAAACTGGACAGTCTTGAGAAAAGCCTTGCCGAAATGGGAGTGAAAGCATGAAACAAATAGCCATAGAGCCAGATAAAATAGTTTCGGTTTTTAAACGTCAGATTGAAGATTTTTCACCTTCCTTAAATATAGAGGAAATTGGCGTTGTTTTAAAAACAGGAGACGGAGTAGCCCTTGTTAGAGGGTTACCTGGAGCAATGGCGGGCGAAATGCTGAAGTTTCCCGATGGTGTTTATGGAGTGGTTTTAAATTTAGAGGAAGACGAAATAGGCGCTGTGCTTATGGGCGAAGCCACCGGAATCAAAGAAGGGGATATTGTAAAGCGAACCGGTAAAATACTTCAGATTCCTGTGGGTGAAGCCATGGTGGGAAGGGTAGTAGACGCTTTAGGACAGCCCATTGACGGAAAGGGTCCCATAAAAGCAGACAGCTTTCGGCCTATTGAATGGAAAGCGCCCGGTGTTGTGGAAAGACAGCCCGTAAAAGAGCCACTTCAGACAGGGATAAAAGCTATTGACGCCATGATTCCAATTGGCCGAGGCCAAAGGGAGCTTATCATTGGTGATAGGCAAACCGGCAAGACAGCCATTGCGACCGATGCCATCATTAATCAGCAAGGAGAAGGTGTTATCTGTGTTTATGTGGCCATAGGCCAGAAAGCTTCCACTGTTGCCCAAGTTGTAAAAGATCTTGAGGATCGGGGAGCTATGGATTACACGGTTGTTGTAAGTGCCCCTGCTGATGAGCCGGCACCGCTTCAATATATTGCTCCTTATACCGGATGCGCCATAGCTGAATATTTTATGTATAAAGGCGGACACGCGCTTTGTGTATATGATGACCTTTCAAAACATGCTCAGGCCTACAGGCAAGTTTCGTTGGTCTTGCGTCGTCCTCCCGGCCGCGAAGCTTATCCGGGAGATATCTTTTACCTTCACTCTCGTTTGCTGGAAAGAGCGGTAAAACTGAGTGATAAAAATGGCGGCGGCTCCTTAACTGCTCTGCCTATTGTTGAAACTCAAGCAGGTGACGTTTCAGCTTATATCCCGACGAACGTAATTTCAATTACGGACGGTCAGATTTTCTTAGAGAGCGACCTCTTTTTTGCCGGTGTGAGACCCGCTATCAACGTGGGTATTTCTGTTTCCAGGGTTGGAGGTAGCGCGCAGATTAAGGCAATGAAACAGGTGGCCGGTAGTTTGCGACTCGATTTAGCTCAATTCAGGGAGCTTGAAGCATTTGCCCAATTTGGTTCAGAGTTGGATGAGACGACCAAAGCACAGCTTTCGCGTGGCGAGAGAATGGTGGAAATCTTGAAACAAGGTCGTTATGTTCCTGTGTCGGTTGAGAAACAGGTCATTATCATTTATGCGGGCGTTAATGGTTATCTTGACGATATTTCTGTGGATAGAGTTAGTCAGTTTGAGACAGATATTTTGCAGTTCATAGAGGGAAATTATCCTGAAATAAGTCATAAGATTCGCGAGGAGAAAATAATATCCAAAGATATCGAGGTGTCTCTTAAAAAAGCAATTGAAGAATTCAAGACAACGCTTATTGAAAAATAGATTTTACTTAGAAGGGTGCATAAGTTTTGGCTAGAACTCGTGAGATAAAAAGGCGAATAAAAAGTATTGATAATACCAGGCAGATAACGAGAACCATGGAGATGGTTGCGGGGGCAAAGATTAGAAAATCCCAGGAGAGGATCGAAAACTCTCGCCCCTATGCTACAAAGATGATGGAAGTTCTCGCTAACCTATCTTCATATGTTAAAGCCGGGAAACATCCGCTTTTGGAAGTTCATGAAAAACAGGAGCGGGTTTATATTTTGTCGATAACTTCAAACAGGGGATTGTGCGGAGCTTTTAACACAAACATTATTCGCAAAACTGAAAGTATTTTAGAAAGAGAAAAACAAGCAGAGAGCGAGGTAGTTCTATCGGCTGCCGGACAGAAGGGTATCAATTATTTTAAATACTGTGGCTATGAGTTGTTGTCAGAATATACTGAGATTGGTGACTCGCCTAAATTTGAAGATGCCCGCGAAATTGCCGCTAAAATTATGGAGATGTATATAAACCACGAGGTTGACAAGGTTTTAATTGTTTTTAATCACTTTAAATCAGTAATGGATCAAAGACCGATTGAATACAATATTTTACCCATCGAAAAAGATATGGTGGAAGGCGAAAAAGAGCGTGCAATTCGCGATGATTATATATTTGAGCCGTCTCCTGAAAAAGTACTCCACGAGCTTTTGCCAACTTATGTGGAGACATTGGTTTATCGAACATTGATGGAATCTGTGGCGAGTGAGCATGGTGCGCGTCGGACGGCTATGAAAGCTGCAAGCGATAACGCCGCGGATATGATTGGTCAGCTTACAATGACTTTCAACAGGGCCAGGCAAGCTCAAATTACGCAAGAAATTTCCGAAATTGTTGGTGGAGCAGAAGCACTAAAATAAAGAGGTGAACTAATTAATGAATATTGGAAAAATAACCAAGGTCATTGGACCAGTAGTTGATGTTGAGTTTGCTTCCGGTAATTTGCCGGAAATTTATACTGCTCTGAAGATTGAGAAAGAGGGAGCAGAGGGTAAGACTGAACTGATAGTAGAAGTTCAGCAACACATTGGGAAAAATCAAGTAAGGGCCGTTGCAATGGATTCAACGGATGGACTTGCCAGAGGGACGAAGGTTGTCGACACGGGCGAGCCGATAATGGTTCCTGTTGGAGAAAAAACACTGGGCAGGATATTTAATGTTTTAGGGAAGGTTATTGACCACGGCGAGCCCATTGTTACCAGGGAAAACTACCCAATCCACCGGAAGGCGCCCGAATTTGAGGAACTGGAACCAACAACCGAAATTTTTGAAACGGGCATTAAGGTTATAGACCTTTTGGCTCCATATGTTAAGGGTGGAAAAACCGGACTCTTTGGAGGAGCCGGTGTTGGAAAGACCGTTCTTATCATGGAACTCATTCACAATATCGCCACCGAACACGGCGGATATTCTGTATTTAGCGGTGTTGGCGAAAGGACCAGGGAAGGTAACGATTTATGGCTGGAGATGAAGGAGTCTGGTGTTATTGACAAGACAGCTCTTGTTTACGGCCAGATGAATGAGCCCCCGGGAGCGAGACTTAGGGTTGGTTTAACCGGACTTACGATGGCTGAGTATTTCCGTGACCAAGGACAAGACGTCCTTTACTTTGTTGACAATATCTTCAGATTTGTTCAGGCCGGCTCTGAAGTGTCTGCCCTTTTGGGCAGAATGCCTTCGGCCGTTGGTTATCAGCCGACTTTAGGAACCGAGATGGGTGAATTACAAGAAAGAATTACATCCACTAAGAAGGGTTCTATTACTTCGGTTCAGGCAATCTATGTTCCCGCTGATGACCTAACAGACCCTGCTCCCGCAACGACGTTTACTCATCTTGATGCCACTACCGTTTTGTCGAGACAGATTGCTGAGCTTGGAATATATCCTGCTGTTGACCCTCTCGATTCAACATCGAGAATTCTTGATGCTACCTTTATTGGCGATGAGCACTATTCGGTTGCCCGCAAAGTGCAGGAGGTTTTACAGCGCTACAAAGAGTTGCAGGACGTTATCGCAATTTTGGGTATGGATGAGCTTTCGGAAAATGATAAAGTTATCGTTCAGAGAGCCAGAAAAATACAGAAGTTTCTTTCACAGCCATTTTTTGTGGCGGAACAATTTACCGGGAATCCGGGTATCTATGTATCATTAAAAGATACCATTAAAGGGTTTAAAGAAATTGTGGAAGGCATGTATGATGAGCTTCCCGAACAAGCTTTTTATATGGTTGGCACGATTGAAGATGCGATGGAAAAAGGCAAAAAATTGCTTGAAACTGTAGAGGTAGAAGCTTAAAGGAGCAAGTTGTTTATGGCTGACAAGTTTGTAATGTGTGAAGTCGTTACGCCTGAACGCGTATTATATAGCGGAAATGTAAAAATGGTGGTTGCTCCCGGGATAGAGGGGGAGGTCGGTGTTTTGCCTCTTCACGCTCCTCTTGTGGCTGTTCTCGGTGTGGGAGAGTTAAGATTGAAGCTTGACGAGAATAAATATGAATATGTTGCCGTGCACAAGGGATATATTCAGGTTCTGGAAGATAAGGTTATTATCCTTGCCAATTTTGCGGAATTTGCTTCGGAAATAGATGTTGAAAGAGCAAAAAAAGCAAAAGAGGGGGCTGCCAAGGAAATTATTGAAGCTCAGAAAAAAGGCGAGGATTACTACAAAGCTCAAATTGATTTGGAGAAAGCTGAAAATAGGTTACGCATTAGCAAGAGAATTTAATTTTGTTTCCAAAAATTCGATGATTAATTAAAATAAATTTTATATTTTATTAAACCCTTGATTAATTCAAGGGTTTAATTTTATTAGTGCTATAAACCACCGGTTTACCCGGTCTGCCGGCCGCCGTGTCTACCGGCAGGCAGAGAAATTGAGAACAAAGTTTTAGAAGTGTTTTTAAATTTGCATTTTGCACTTTCCAATTTCCAATCGAGCATAGCGACGAAGTAACCTCTGGGTTATAATTCTACGTAACGGCCAACAAAAGACATACTATACTTATTAGTAATTAAAGTTTTAGGAGTTATATGGAAAAGCTGGTTATAAGGGGCGAAAATAAACTTGAGGGTATCGTCAAAATTAGTGGTGCCAAGAACGCTGCTCTTAAAATTATGGCTGCCTCAATATTAAGCGATGATAAGGTTATGCTCAAAAACGTTCCGAGAATTAAAGATGTTTTCGTGATGGCAAAGGTTCTTGAGGAACTTGGAATGAAAGTTAATTTTAATAAGTCCCGGGGTTTAATTATCGCACCTGCAAGTTCTCTGAAACATGAAGCTCCATACGAACTGGTAAATCAAATGCGGGCCTCAATTATAGTTTTAGGTCCCTTGCTGGCAAAGGTTGGTAAAGCATGTGTGGCATTGCCCGGTGGATGCAATATTGGCTTAAGAAAGATAGATTTTCACTTACGCGGTTTAGAAAAAATGGGAGCTAAGATAAGGTTGGAACATGGGTTTATAGAAGCTGAGGCGGATGTTTTAAAGGGAACTGAAATTGATTTTAACTTCCCGAGTGTTGGAGCAACTGAGAATATCCTGATGGCTGCCGTTAAGGCAAAAGGGACAACCATTATAAAGAATGCTGCAAGAGAACCCGAAATACTTGACCTTATTTATTTTTTGAAGCAGATGGGAGCAAAAATTAAGGGAGCAGGCACAAGCACTCTAATTATTGAAGGGGTAGATAAGCTTCATAGCTCACAAGAATACTCCGTCGTTTCTGACAGAATAGAGGCGGGAACATTTATGGTGGCGGCAGCTTTAACCGGTGGTAATATTGTAATTCAAAACGCACCTACGAATTTTATGGGGATGATAATAGATAAATTAACAGAGGCCGGGATAACCATCGATGAAACAAGTGAGGGGCTTCGTATTTTTCGAAAAGGTGAAATCAAAGCGATTGACATATCTACCCTTCCTTACCCTGGTTTTCCAACAGATATGCAGGCTCAAATGATGATTTTGTTGTCCATTGCCAAAGGAGCGAGTATTGTAACGGAAAATGTTTTTGAAAACAGGTTTATGCTCGTTGATGAGCTTAATAGAATGGGAGCCGATATTTATATTCAAGATCCTCATGCGGTTATAAAAGGTGTAGACGGGTTCATTGGGTCTCCTGTAAGAGCTACTGATTTAAGGGGCGGAGCTGCTTTGGTTTTAGCGGGTTTGGCGGCTAAAGGAGTGACGGAAATTATGGATGTTTTTCACATAGACAGGGGATATGAAAATCTGGAAGCTAAATTAAAATCCCTTGGCGCAGATATTGCTCGTATCGATGAGCAGGAGTCGCTCAAATTTTAAATTTTTGGAAAATTTACTTTTCTATTAGGGGGAATAATCTCAATCCATGTCTGTCCCCGATTTAATTTAATTTCTTTTCCGAATTCATCGTAAAATTTTATTGTACTTGTTGAATTTTCTCGAACCCATTTTCCTTTGGTCGCTTTTCCGTCCAGAAAAGCATACGCTGTTCCATTTCCCACGGTGCCGATTTTTACGCGCCCTATTTTGTCAACTATCTGAATAGACGTTATTTGAACTAAGATGTTTTTTACTTGAAGTTGCTCGCCTGAGTTACTGTCTTTGTGGGGTAATCCTCCCATAAATCGGACGTAAGAATTTTTCCCCTTGTCGTATTCGTATTTAGCTTTAAACTTCGGCGAAGAAAAGTCTATTTCAACGTAAGTTTCATCGGGTCGTTCTTGAATAGAGATATCATCTTTAAACTTGAAAGACTCAAAATTTGCCTCGGAATCGAATTTTTTTTGAGCAGCGCGCTTTCGTAGATTTTCAGTTGATGTATAGAGATTATGCGGTCTGTTGCGGTTTTTTGCTCTCCAGTAAGCGCCGGAGTTGGCAAATTCATCTAGGGCTGCCACATGGAGTTCTTTAACGGTTGAATAACCCGTTGGAGATCCGCCGCAATGTGCCAATATGGCATCGTATCCTTTTGCTATACTGGCGAAATATTCTCTCACGCTTCTCACAGGGCCGATATTTTTACAATCTTTATGGGTATAGATAGCCAAAAATCTGGTAATTCCTCCTTCGGCAAGGGTTTCATATACTATACATGCATCTTCTAAACCCGATTGAGGTCGTGCTGCGGGATGATTCTCAATAATTATAGCAAGCGGTCTGAGCTTGGAATCTTCTTCGGTAGTTTTTTCACCGCAGACTGGACAAAAGTATTCCGGCGGCTTTATCTCTTCAACGAGCTCTTCTTTATTCTCGACGGATTTTTCTCCGATAATTAACTCTTTTTCTTGAGTTTTTGAGGGGGTTAAAGAAAAATAGACTATAAATGAAACCGTACCAACTAATGTTAAGGTGAGTAAAATTGTTAGATTTTTTTTCACTAAATTTTCACGTCCTTTTTTATTTTGAAAGGGCAATCTTTCCCCCCTTCTTGATGGGCGAAGATTAACCCGCCTGCCGGTAGGCACGGGGGTGAAAGTGATAGGGTTTTGCCCTTAACATTTTTATTTTTTCAATATCGTTTTTATTTTTTCATTTTTCTTTTATATTTTGAAGGATTATATCATAATAAATGAACTTGTCTAAATCTTGTGAAAGGGATAAACTTTTTTTCATGTGATTAAAAAGGAGGAAATTTTTATGTTAGATATTAATGAAATTAAGGAAATTATTCCTCACAGGTACCCGTTTCTTTTGGTGGATAAGATTCTTGAGGTCGAAGAAGGAAAACGTGCTGTGGGAATTAAAAATGTTACCGCAAATGAATACTTTTTTACAGGCCATTTTCCCGATTACCCTGTTATGCCGGGGGTATTGATAGTTGAAGCGCTGGCTCAAGTTGGAGCGGTTGCAATTTTAAGCAAAGAGGAAAACAAGGGAAAAATTGCTTTTTTTGCGGGGATAGACAAAGTGAAGTTTAAGAGGCAAGTTCGCCCGGGAGATCAATTGAGATTGGAAACGGAAATCATAAAGGCGAAAGGCCCCATCGGTGTGGGGAGAGCAAAAGCCACCGTAAATGGAGAATTAACGGTTCAAGGTGAGTTAACTTTTGCCATAAAATGAGCAACGGTTTAGTTCGACAGGGTAGGGTTCTTATGCTAACATCTATTAGTTTACAAGCAGGGGATGAAGATGTTTCTAAAGGATAAAATAGCCGAGAAAAAAGCGAAGATTGGGATAGTTGGATTGGGATATGTGGGGTTGCCTCTCGCCGTTGAAATGGCCAATGCTGGTTTTGAGGTTGTCGGTATAGATGTCGATGGCGAAAAAGTAAATAAAATATCCGAGGGAAAGAATTATATTCCCGATTTAGAGGTAAAAACCATAGAAAGACTGGTAGGCGAAGGCCACCTTAAAGCGACCAATGATTTTAGTATCGTAAGTAATTTGGACGCGATAATTATTTGCGTTCCCACACCCCTTAATAAAATGAGGGAACCGGATACTTCATATATTCAAAGCAGCATTAATTCAATTTCCCCCTATCTTAAAAAAGGGCAGTTGCTCATCCTTGAAAGCACATCTTATCCTGGCACAACGGAAGAAATTATTTTACCTGTGATTAAAAAATACGGTTTAGAAGTCGGCAAAGACATTTATGTTGCGTTTTCTCCTGAGAGGGTAGATCCCGGAAATAAGAAATATTCAATCAAAAATACTCCAAAAGTTGTTGGAGGGGTTACGGAAAAATGTACCGATATAGCTGCTTTGTTGTATGCTCAAATTGCAGAGGAAGTGGTGCCGGTATCTTCCCTTAAAGCGGCGGAGATGACAAAGCTTTTAGAAAACATATTTCGTTGTGTGAATATAGCTCTGGTTAATGAGATTATGATTTTGTGCGATAGAATGGGTATAGATGTTTGGGAAGTCATAAAGGCGGCATCCACCAAGCCGTTTGGTTTTATGCCGTTTTATCCCGGTCCGGGATTAGGTGGACACTGTATTCCCGTAGACCCTTTTTATCTTTCCTGGAAGGCCAAGGAGTATGATTTTTACACCGAGTTTATTGAGCTTGCTGGCAAGGTAAATCAAAATATGCCTTACTATGTTGTCTCAAAAATAGCGGAATCTTTAAACGATGTTCAAAAGAGCATCAAGGGTTCCAAAATCCTTATTTTGGGGGTTGCCTACAAGAGAGATATTGATGATATTAGAGAGTCCCCGGCTTTAAGAGTTATTGAAATTCTTGGACAGAAGGGCGCGTTTATTTCCTACCATGATCCTTATATAAATAAAATTAGCGTTGGAGATGAATCTTTTTGTTCCGAACCATTGAGCGAAGATGTGTTAAGAGAAAAAGATTGTGTGGTGGTAATCACCGACCATTCTAATGTGGACTACGAACTCATTGTTGAAAAAGCAAATCTTGTGGTAGATACCAGAAATGCTTTGGATAAGTTTAAGAATGGTAATATAGTTAAGATTTAAAATTTTAAGAAGTTTGATGATTGCTAAATCGGCAAAAATTGATTCAGATTAAAGGCTAATGGGTAGAGAAAAAAGTTAAAAGTATCTTGTATTAAATTTATCACCGTAAATCACCCGATTTTAAGTGTAGTTTTCGCGCAATTATTTGATTTGTTAAGAGGACATTGAAATGAATGTATGGATTGATATCACCAACTCTCCTCATGTAGTTTTTTTTAAACCGATAATAGAAGATTTAAAAAAACGGGGATGTTCTGTAACTGTAACGGCAAGAGAATTTGCTCAAACAATACCCATGCTTGAAATGCACAAGATGGAATACGTCTTAATTGGCCATCACAGGGGAAAAAATTTATTCAAAAAAGCGGTTGGTCTTTTTTCTCGCGTAAAAAGCTTAGTTGGTTTTGCTAAAGATAAAAATTTTGATTTAGCTCTCAGTCATGGCTCAAACGATTTAACTGTTGCTTGCTGGTTGCTGCGCGTCCCAAGTGTTGTAATCCATGATTATGAACACGCGACTCTTTCGTACAAGGTTAACGCCAGGTTGGCCACCAAAATTCTTATTCCTGAGGCGATACCAAAAGAAGCCGTGGCTAAGTACGGTGCCATTTTTGAAAAAATTGAGCATTTCCCGGGACTTAAAGAGCATGTTTATTTAAATAGTTACCGTATAGATAATTCTCTAAATCAGAAACTGGGAATCGACAACCATAAAATTTTGGTGGTTTTACGTCCCCCGGCAACAATGGCGGCTTATCACCGATTTGAAAATCCGTTGTTTAAAGAAGTAGTTTTGAGGTTTGGGTCGCTTCCGAATGTGGCAGTGATAGTGCTGCCAAGAACAGATGCTCAAGCTGTCGAATTAAATGATTTTTTGCCCGATAATTTTATTATTCCCGAGAAGGTTATTGACGGGCCATCTCTGTTGGCATTAGCGGATTTAGTGATTAGTGCCGGTGGAACAATGAATAGAGAGGCGGCCGTCTTGGGTACCCCGGCTTACACAATCTTTGGAGGAAAAATGGGGGCGGTTGATGAATATTTAATTAGTATCGGGGCTCTTCATCAGGTCAAAAGAGCCGATGAAATTCCCGTTAAGAAAAAAATATCGTCTTCTCCGATGATTATAGAAAACAGGGAGATAATTATCGAAAAAGCGCTCAGCGCGGCAATTAAAAATTAAATTTTGTATTTTGAGATATTAATAAATATTTTAATTTAATTGGGAATAAAGGTGAAAAATTAGTTGAAAATTATCATGGTTGCGGGCACAAGGCCGAATTTTATGAAAGTGGCTCCTATAATTCGCGAAATAGAAGCCAAGGGGATTTCTTGTTGCCTTGTCCACACGGGTCAGCATTTTGATGAGCTGATGAGCAAAATTTTCTTTTCTGACCTTGGATTACCCGAACCGGATGTTTATCTTGGGGTTAAGGGCGGTACGCATGCTTATCAGACGGGCGAGGCGTTGAAGGCCCTTGAGACGGTCTATATTCAAGAGAAACCGGATTTGGTTGTTGTGGTTGGCGATGTAAACTCAACTTTGGCAGGTGCATTGGCGGCTGTAAAGATAAGGATACCGGTTGCTCATGTTGAAGCCGGTTACAGGAGTCATGATATTGCCATGCCGGAGGAGATTAATAGAATAATTGTGGATAGAATTTCACAAATGCTTTTTGCTCCCACTCAAGATGCTGTTGATAATTTAGTTAAAGAGGGCATTGACAGCAAACGAATATTTTTTGTCGGCAACGTTATGGCTCAAACTCTTCTCGAGTTTGTTGAAGCAATCGATAAAGAGCTTCCCGAAGCTCTTTCTGATAAACATCTCGGTGATTATGTTTTGGCGACGGTGCATAGAGCGGAAAATACGGATGATCCGCGGAGATTGCGGCAGATAATGGAATCGTTCGCGGAATTGCCGTTGCCTGTTGTCTTTCCCATTCATCCGCGGACGGCCGGTAAACTTCCGAAGGAGCTTAAACAGCTATGCGCGGATTCGGGCGTTTACTTTCTCCGGCCGCAGGGATACATTGATTTTTTGAAACTTATGATTAACAGTCGGTTATTGTTGACCGATTCCGGAGGAATTCAGGAAGAAGCATTGCTTCTTGGTATCCCTTGCCTGACTTTGCGATATAATACTGAAAGGGTAGCAACCATTGAGCTGGGCGCCAACAAACTTGTTGGGACTGATAAAGGATTGATAATTAAAGAAGCGCGAAGGATACTAAGTGAGCCCAAAAAGAGTTATCCGGTTCCACCCCTTTGGGATAAAAAAGTAGCCGGTAGAATTGTAGATGCCGTCATTGCCAACTCTAATCTTTTGGAAATTAAACCCCAAGAAAAACTTTGATTTGTAGATTATTCTAATATCTTTATATACAAATGTTTTGCGGGAGGAAAATATGATGAAAAATATAAAAGAGAAGTTAAAGAAATTTAACTTAGTGGATGCGGGAATAGTCGTATTGGTTTTGTTGATGGTTGCTGTCGCGTTTACAAGGACAGGAGGAAATGTCCAATCTTATACCTTTGATGGTTTTGATATCGATAGGGCCGTAAAGAAATACGAAGAACTTAGCAAACAAGGGTATATTATCACCGGAAAAATAACAGGGATAAGTTCGGGGGACAGAAAGCCGGTCGATGTTGAAGGTGAGGTTACATGGGCAGGTTTTGGTATGCTTTTGATGAATGTTGGCGGAAGTAACATTTCTGTAGGGGGGCCGATAAGTAAATACGAAGATGTTTACGCGAGAGGCATCGTTTTGGAAGTTTCCAAAAGAATTAAAGTTGCTGATGTGATTTTAGAACCAAAGAGAATTACGAGTTTCAATGAATTAATTCCTCAAAGAGAAGATATCGGGGATAACTACAGGGTTTATACTCAAGTTGTGATAGCAGACGCGGATTCCATAAAAGTTCAGGAAGTTGTAAGCACTTTACGTACCGAGAGAAAGCATGTCGCGATTTACCCCTCATCTTCATCTAACATTGTTACGTTGTCTGTGGAGGGTGCAAGTTGGGAAGATTTAAAAATTGCGTCGGATGTTTTGGGTAAGTTTGACGGCATGAGCGATATTGTGATTGTGCGAACATACGGTGTCGATTAAAAGACAGTAATATTAATTTATGTGGTTTAAAACTTTGGTGTAATGAAAATGTGGTTTTGAGATGACTATAATAAGCGGGTTTTTTGATATCGCGGCAAGCGCGTGCAGAAAAATTGAAAACTTGTTGAAGGGAAGCCTTTTTTTAGGTATTTTACTTTTCTCTTTTAAAAAAATAGAGAATCTATGGATTGAAAGTTTTTTTAGATCTCTGTATCCGAAAAGACGCGATTTCTTTTTTAAGAAAAGTCATATATTAAAACGTGGTATTTTTTCTCCGCTAATCATTGTGGTGGCATTTCTACTATTTATGATACTGGGGAATTGTTCAATCTCTTTTCAAACGCGGATTGTTATAATCGTAGGCCTTGTGTCGTTTACTGTTTTTGCTTTAATTTCAACAAAAATCAACAGACTGAAAAATCCTATAACATTTGATATGAATGATATAGGGGCCATTGGAATTACAATGTTTTTGGTTGGAGTTATGTTTGTTTTTCTGTCCGTCATACAAGTTGGCGGTATCCCTTTGCTTAAACCGTCTTTAAGGTATTTATTATCACCAAAACTTTCAATACCTTCTTTTCTTATGATTCCCGCGATGGCGCTTCTAACATCGGTTTTTGCTGATGATGTCGATAAAAACAAGCTCTCACGCGAGAGGGCAAGGTTTAGAACCGTTATCTTAACCATTTTTTGCGTCTTTCTTCTTGGGCTTCTCGGATACAGAACTCCGGCCATAGCTTCGATATTAGTTGTTGTTGTGACGGGATATTACACAAAATTGTTTGATGTTTTAGAGGTTTTGTCCGGTATTGTTTTTGCGGTTCTTCTGATAATCGGGGTGGGGTATTTCAGAGCTTCGGGAGAGTATTTGTGGAATTTTAGTCCAACAACTCTTTTAAGCGTTAGGGCAAATTTTACAATGCATATTTTTGATATGTTGGTTAATTTAAGCGGGTTTACGGGAGCAACTCACGGAAAACTTACTTTGAGTATGTTACCCGGCTCTGAATTAGGCCCTCGTTTTTTGATAGCGAAGATTATTGGGTGGAGACCGGGTATTACAATTACATCAACTTTGCTTGGTCCCATGGTGGTAGAATTTGGAACAATAGGCGTGCTCTTTGGAATGGGCGTCTTGGGTTTTATTTTGGGCGTCGGACACGAGTTTATAAAGAGTGGACAAACTGTTTACGCGGGAATTTATGCTTTCTTGATTTCCTATACCCTGATAGGTGTCGAAACGGGGATTGTTGATTGGATTGTCTGCGGATTTTTTGTGGTAGCAACCATTCTTTATGTATTGAACTTCTTGAAGAGATTTGAGAAAAAAAAGGAATGAGAAAGTTATTAAAGGAGCAGGTAGCTCAGTAAATGTTGCCCTTTTAGGTTTTTTAAAAAATGAAGGTGTTTTTGGTTTGAGCATGGTATTGTAAAGTGGTGTAATCACACAACGCTAAAGTAACTTGATAATATGGCCGATAAATAATAATGTGGTAAGATAATAATAAAATAGAACCCCCGCCCATACTTTTAATGATGGCGGGATTTGTTTTTTGTAATAAAACTTGTGTAGGAGGATAAATGAAATATTTTAAATTTCTCACAATTCTCTTGGCTGTGGTGCTTGTGAGCATCTTTTTGGTGGGCTGTCAGGAGGAAAAAGAGCTTGAAACAAAACCCGCGAACGAATCCGAAATAGTTGAAGAATCTTCGGAGTCAACGGAGACCACCACAAGCGAAACTGAATCGGAGACAACTGAACTTGTTCTTTATTTCTCAGATGGACAAGCGATGTATCTTTTACCTGAGAAAAGAAAAGTCCCTAAAACGGAGACTCCTGCCCAAGCGGCAATTGAAGAATTAATCAAGGGGCCCGAAGAAGCTGAGCATGTTTCGACAATTCCCGAAGGGACTAAGCTTAACGGTGTAAATGTAGAGGATGAAACGGCATACGTAGATTTTAGCGAGGAATTTAAGGAAAATTATCAATTGGGGAGCGCCGCTGAGATTATGACCGTTTACTCCCTTGTAAATACGTTAACTGAATTTCCAACCATTAAAAAGGTAAAGTTTTTGATTAACGGTGAGTCCCTTGAAATTGAGGGGAGCAATTTTGATTTTAAAACTCAGGAATTTTCCCGGAATGCCGATTTAATAGAGTAGGATGAATAAAAAATAAGGCAGGAGGGTTTAAGTTGAAATTATTCAAGCCGGCATTTGTAGCAATAACAGCAGCAACGATTTTCTTTGTTTTGTGCGCCACCGTTTTTGCTGCTCCATTGATTTGTATAGACCCCGGTCACGGAGGTAAGGACTCCGGAGCCAGGAGTCCTGATTTTAAGATTGATCCCTCAACAAACGAGATAACATTTATAAGTGATGGAACCACAAACACGGCATCTGCCGCCGGCTATATTGACGGTGAAATAAATTTTACGGGATTACCGAATAGGATAGATTCAACAACGGGGAATCTTAAGCTCTGGGAAAGCGACGCCAATCTAGATATATCTCTTCGGCTGAGGGATTTGGTAAGAAATGGTGGATATAATATTTGTATAACCAGGAATAAAGATTGTTCAGTGAATACCCCTGCTGCTGATATAAATAAAGATGGGTCTATAAATAGAACTGATGAATTATTAGCCCGATGTGTTGTAGCAAACAATGCCAATGCCACCATCTTTGTGTCAGTTCACAACAATGCTTATACAACACAAACTGCCCACGGAACCGAAACCTATCATTATCCGGGAAGCACCTCGGGCGCGCTTTTAGCAACCTATATTCAAGATGAGCTGATAAAGCAAGTTTCCACTTACGATCGCGGGGTTAAGTCGGCGTCTTTTACCGTTCTCAACGGCACCAATATGCCCGCCGTTTTGGTGGAGGGTGCTTTTATTTCAAATCCTGATGAAGTAAAACTTCTTCTCTCTCCAACTTTTAGGCAAAAAATGGCTCAGGGCGTTTTCAACGGGATAGATAAATATCTTTTGACGACCCTTCCGAGAATAGCCGGTAGCGATAGATATGAGACGGCGGTTTATATATCGAAAGAAGGCTGGGACTCGGCATCAACCGTTATTTTGGCAAAGGGGGATGATTTTCCCGATGCTTTGGCTGGAGCGCCTTTGGCCTATAAGTATGATGCTCCCATGTTGCTTACGGGGTCTTCCTCATTGAATTCAAAGACGTCTGATGAGATAAAGAGACTTAAGGCGACAAGATGCATAATATTAGGTGGAACGGGCGCGATATCGGACACGGTTAAATCTGAATTGGAAGGTATGGGTCTTTCTGTTAAGAGAATTGCGGGAAATAACAGATTTGAAACTGCTTCTGAAATTGCGAAAGAAGTCGACTCGTCCAGTCAGACGGCAATAATTACGAGCGGCCTTAATTTTCCCGATGCGCTTTCGATATCAAGTTACGCTACCAAAAACCAGATTCCGATTTTGCTTGTTCCCAAAGACGAAGTTACGGCTGATGTTAAATTGGTTCTTTCAACGCTTGAAATAACCAGAACAATTATCGTGGGAGGGACGGGCGCAGTTTCTCAGGATATTGAGAATTGGCTTACAGATAACAACTATAATCCCGAAAAAAGAATTAGCGGGGCAAATAGGTTTGAAACATCCGCTTTAATTGCCGGGGAATATTTTTTCGCTCCGACTTGCGCTTATGTTGCTACAGGTGCTGATTTCCCCGATGCTTTAAGCGCTGCTTGTTTTGCGGCAAAGAAAAATGCCCCGATTGTTTTGGTTGAAAAGGATAGTTTGCCTACCGATATTTCAAGCTACATTCGTGATTACGCTTCCGGTCTTGAAGAAGTGATATTGCTTGGCGGAAACGTTCCGATTACAGACGATGTGGTGAGAGAAATTTGTGCCGCTCTCTATTTTTAAGTGAAAATTTAAGGGATTAGGTTTTCTTTCCGAAAGAATTAATTCATGTTCCGGGGCTCTTTGACTCAATCGTCATTGCGCCTGCCCGCCGGTGAATGTTTCAGGTTTAGGTAGGCAAAGTCGCAATAACTCTCCTCGTCATTGCCGTGTCTACCGGCAGGCAGGAGCCCTGATAAGGACGTGGCAATCTCAAACCCACTCGTCATTGCGAGGCGAAGCCGAAGCAATCTCGGGTTTGAATTTAATTTACTGGGAGTGATAAACGTGTTTAAAAAATTGGCAGCATTTGTTACGGCACTTACATTGTTGGGGAGTTTGTTTTTTATCGGCGCCCCTTTAGCTTTTGCCTTGAGTCCCACCGATACCATAATAATTGAGGGACATGGCTGGGGTCACGCCGTTGGCATGTGTCAGTATGGAGCCAAGGGTATGGCCGAGGCGGGTTTTACTTATGACCAAATCCTTGCGCATTATTATCAAAATACAACCTTAGAAGCGGGAAGCGTCCCCGAAAAAGTTAAAGTTGGATTATTAACCAATCAAAGTGAGATTTCAGTTACCTGTGCCGGCATTTTCTATATTCATGATGGGGCTACCCCAATTGTCACAGCTAATCTGGGAGAGGTTTGGAAAGTAAATATGTCGGAGGGTAAATACCAAGTAATTAATGATGATGTGTCTCTTGGAGCTTACACGGGCCCGATAATATTTAGCTCAGCTAATCCCAGTTCAAAATTTTTGGAACTGCCTCAAAAAGGAACTTATAGCCATTTTCGGGGCAATATGATAGTTCAATTGCTCTCAGATGGGCTTGCTGCCATAAACGAGCTTCCTTTTGAGCAATATCTCTATGGTGTTGTGCCTTCGGAGATGCCTTCCAGCTGGCATCTCGAAGCCCTTAAA
>DFBH01000041.1 GCA_002366545.1 Candidatus Oleimmundimicrobium americanum
ATATTCAACTGCGTAGCCGGGACGAGTTAGTTGCGCTGACTCTAACCCCTCAAAGGTCCTTATCATTTCAATCTGGACTTCTTCCGGCAAGCAAGTTAACAATCCTCTAACATACATTTCCATACCGCGTCTTCCAATGGGTTGGAGAACAACCGGATAATTCGAGTTTTCCTTAAGCTGTTTTACCTCTTCTTTAGCTAAAGAGACCCAACGCTCATCCATTCCAAGCAAGTCTACGACGCCGTTCACATTCTTCTCAATAGAAACATAGGTTTCTGGGTTAATGTTGACAATATAGCAAGCTAATTGCTCTTTCCAATCTGGTTCGTTCAAAGTTGAAATACCGGGGAGCTTTCCGTTGGATCTCCAAATCTCAAACTTCTTTTTATCGATGGTGTTGCCATTAATAACCGGAGCCGATTTTACTTTAAATCGTCCTATCTTGAAATCCAACCCTAAAAACTCCCGTGATAATTCTGCTGGTGAAACCTCACCATTTCTTCCCGCTGAAAATGACGCCGGGCCCACACGGACAACCCCTCTTAAAAACGTCCCGCTGGAGATAATTACGCTTTCGCCAAAAAAATCGCCACTAAATTTTGTTCGAACGCCGGCCACGTAACCACCTTCTGTAATTAAACCAGTTACAACATCTTGCTTAAGAGAAATATTTTTCTTCTTTTCTAAAAAATATTTCATTTTTAAGTGGTATTCACGTTTATCAACCAGGACCTGCTCGCTTTTGTTCTTTGGGTCATTTGCCAGGGAAGCTTTCCGGCTATAGATATAAGTTTCGCTGACGTTTTCCGCCATTCGTCCACCTAAAACATCTATTTCTTTTAAAAAACCATTTTTTTTAATCTCTCCAATCGATGAACTGCCAGATAACATAGCTATCGAGTCAAGGTTTAGGGTTATAAGTAACACCCTGCAGTTGAGTTGCGAGGCGACCATAGCCGCCTCGCAACCAGCGTGACCTGCACCAACAACTATAATATCATATTTTTCTTCCATTTAATTCTCCACGTTTTTTATTATAAATATCACAAAAACTGAAGTAATTTGCCAAAAATTCGCGCTTAAAGAAGATTTGGCAAATTACTTCCCTATGCAAAACCGAGAAAATATTCTGTCTAACAAATCTTCGTCGGTTACCTTTCCTATAATTTCACCAAGCCCCTCGGCGGCATCCCTTAATGGAACCACAACGAATTCTTCGGACTCGTTTTCCTTTAGAGCTTTTTGGGTTTCTCTTAATCCGTCCCGCGTCTTAACCAGGGATTTTTTATGTCTAACGTTGGTTAAAAGCACGTTCTCTGCAAAGTTTGCTCCGCCAGAAAAAACCGCATTACCCATAGCCTCCTCGAGTTCTTTTATCCCTTCTCCTTTTGTGGCCGAAATCTTGGTGGTTTTCTTAAAATCATAAATATCTTCGAGCTCTTTCTTGTTTAGTTTCTTCGGGAGATCTGACTTATTTAAAACGAGGATTGCTTTTTTGTTTTTTAGTTCCTTGCCTATTTCAACATCTTCTTTCCCTAAATGCTCACTAGAGTCCACCACAAACAGAACCAGCTCCGCCTCCAAAAGCGACTTTCTGGCAAACTCCACCCCCATCTGCTCTGCCTCGCTTTCCGGATGCCTAATTCCAGCCGTGTCATGTATTATTATAGGAATACCGTTTATGCTTATAGTTTCTTCAATAACATCCCTGGTAGTTCCTGGTGCAGATGTTACAATACACCTTTTTTCCCTTAAAAGTGCGTTTAATAAACTTGACTTGCCCACATTGGGTCGACCAATTATGGTTGTACGAACGCCGTCCCTGAGCACTCGTCCACTTTCCCACTCGTTTAATAACACTAAAACCCTTTGGAGCACATCGTTTATTTTTAACCCAAGCTCCACTCGAGGCAAAATCTCAACATCCTCATCCGAAAAATCTACTGCTGCCTCTAGTTGTGCCAACACGTCTAAAACAACTTCCATTATTTCGTTTATTTTTTCTGATAATGCCCCTTGTACCTGGTGCATTGCAGCCTTCAAGCTCGCTTCGGTACGCGAGTTTATTATGTCTATCACGGCCTCGGCCTGAGCTAAATCAATTCTCCCATTTAAAAAAGCTCTCCTTGTAAATTCTCCTGGTTCCGCAAGGCGCGCTCCATTCATCAAAAGAACACTTAAAACCTCTCTAAGGGGAATTATTCCACCGTGACAATTAAATTCTACAACATCTTCCCTGGTATATGTCAAAGGGGCTCTCATAAAACTCACAAGCACCTCATCTATTTTGTTGCCAGTGTTGGGGTTAACAACATAACCATAGCGAACAACATGGGAATCGTCCCCTATTTTTTTGCCTTTAGGTGAAACAAACACCTTGTTAGCAATATTTATTGCATCGTTTCCACTAAGCCGCACCATTCCTATCCCGGAGCTCCCCAAAGGAGTGGAAATTGCCGCAATTGTGTCCTGAAAATACATGTCTATCTTACCTCACATTGTTTAATCAACGGAGTCTCCTTTTGGCACTGCTGTCCCTTGCCGATCAAGCGATGTCCTGAGTAAAACCCCTCCATTAAAAACCATAAAACCCTGCGGTAGAGGACAAAGCAATTATACCAGTATTGCAAATAGGTGGGGGTTTAATTTTAAGAGATATGTTTCACGTGAAACATAAAGAAGAAAGCACAGTTAAAACAAGGTTTTTGGTTTTTTCACCCTCTTTAAACCGGGTGGATTATTACTCTTCTGTCAGATCCTTCGCCCTCGCTTATTGTTTGAACTCTCGGATCACTGCTTAATGTCTCATGTATTATTTTTCTTTCAAATGGATCCATGGACCTTAAAGAGATGGCCCTACCTTCTAAAACAGCCTCTTCTGCCAATCTCTCTGCCAGCTCTTTTAAGGTTTTTTCTGTACGGAGACGATATCCCTCAATGTCGAGAACTACGGGCATTCTTGTTTTTTCTCCTTTGTTCGCCGCAATTCCAAGGATATATTGAAGAGCCCGGAGCGTGGACCCGTGTCGTCCAATAAGAATACCGAGACCTTCCCCCTCCATATTAAAATGAAGTCTGCCCTCAATTTCAACATTCGCGATATCGGCTTCTAAACTAAACCTTTCGAGAATTTTCTCAAGAAGCCTGGTTGCCCTTACTACTCTTTTATCTTTAACAATTATTTTTACCCTTGCGGTTTTTTTATCGAACCCCAAAAGCCCCTTCTTGTTCTCTCTTAAAATCTCCACCTCAACCTCATTACGGGATACACTGAGCTCATCAAGAGCAGTTTGAACTGCTTCTTCTATTGTTTTCCCTTCGGCCTCAACCACTCTATCCATTAATTACTCCCCTTCGGTTGGTTGAAGTTTTTTGCAATAAAATATTGCTGAACCACAGCTAAAATATTAAATGTAACCCAATAGATAAGAACCCCTGCCGGTAGAGTGAGTCCAATTACAACCATAAACGCTGTCATCGGAAGCAACATCTTCTCTTGCTGAGGATCAGTCGACATCATCTTTTGCATAAAATATTGGCTAATCACCATTAAAATAATTAATATACCAAATGGTATTAAGTCGTTCCCGGACTTCATGCTTTTCCAAGGGATAGCTGTTAAGCTAGAGATACCAAGAAATCTGGTCACTGCCAACTTCGCAAACATTTCTTTGTTTGCACCCGCTCCGCTTCCCAACAGCCGGAACAAGGCAAAGAAAACAGGGAGCTGAAGCAGAAGTGGGAGACACCCCCCAAATGGATTTATTTTATTCTCACTATAAAACTTCATCGTCTCTTGGCCGAGCTTCTCTTTATCGTTTTTGTATTTCTCCTGCAACTTTTTAATCTCGGGTTGCCATTTTTTCATGCTCTCCATAGACTTTGTTTGCTTTATGGTTAACGGCAACAAAACAATTTTAATGATAACCGTTAAAAGAATTATTGACCAACCCCAACTATTGATATATCCATTAAAAAAAATCAAAACCTGGCGCAAAATATCTATAATTGGCTCTAAAATCTGAGACACTTAAAAACCCCTTCCTTATTTTACCGGATCGTACCCTCCTGCAGAAAAAGGGTGGCACCTTAAAACCCTCTTTACAGAAATAAACAAACCTTTCCAAATTCCATATTTTTCCAGTGCATCTATGGTGTACTGTGAACAGCTGGGATAATAACGACACGAGGGTAAAATGGCTCTTGAAATGCTTTTTTGATATATCTCTATGAGTATAATTAATAAATCTTTCATTTTTTTAACTGGCCTGCCTTACAAAGCACATTTAAGAAAGAGTTTTCTACTTCCAAAAAACTTTTTCTTTTTAGGGCCCCTCGCGCCACAATCACCAGATCGTAGCCCTCTTTTATATTACCCCTATTTAACCTGTAAACCTCTTTTAAAAACCTTTTCACCCTGTTTCGCTCAACAGCCGTTCCAAACCTTTTCCCTACAGAATACCCAATTCTTGTTTTTCCAAATTTTTCCTTTTTTAATTTCCATAACACAAGTTCTCTGTTTTTAAAAACTGTGCCCTTATTATATACTTCACGATAGTCGTTTTTCTTGGTTATACGCAAACTGTTTGTCATTTTATACAATTACACAGAAAGTCTTTTTCTCCCTTTTCTCCGACGGGCCGCCAATATATTTTTTCCCGCTGTTGTGCTCATTCGTTTACGAAAACCGTGTACTTTTTTTCTTTTTCTTGTGTTTGGTTGAAATGTTCTTTTCAAGGGGGCTGACCTCCTGTTTATTTCTTTACGAGCCGTGTTATTATAACGTGGCACATAGAACGTGTCAAGGAAAATGGAGTTAAACCTGTTTTTTGAAATAAAAAACCCCTTGTCTAAAAAATATTGTTTGGTTCTCGCCACACTTTGCTATAATTGATTTACTTTTCAAAAAAATGAAATCTTTCTTGAAAAACATGAAAAAAGGAAAGTGGTTAAAGCTGCGGGGTTTAAAGATTTAACAAATAAGGAACTTTAACTTTCTCAAGATTTCCACAACTGTGGAAGGATATGTGGATAAGTTTTAGGTTTTTCCACTTAACACACTTTCAAATAAAGTAAGCTTTAAGCAAATGTTTATGTGAAATCTTTACTTGAGACTTAAATTTAATCGTTTTAAGAAGTGGGTGTTTTGCGGTTATTGATTTATCCACAAACACCTTAAGATAATTGTGGAGTGTTGTCTTGTGAAAAATTTTTTAGAAAAAATATTAACAGAAAAGAGCAACCAGGTAAGTGGGGGGAATAAAGGCGAAAAAACTATTGGTCCCCTAAAATCCCACCCTAAAGAAAAGACGAATGCTAGAATCGCCATTTATGATTCTCTTTCTTCTATTCCGCGCATTATTAAGCTTTCAAGCTCAGATTATCAAGAGTTTATAAATATCTTAAGCACAAAAACATATCAATTATCGCAAGAAAAAGGGGGCTCTATTCCTTTTACAATTATTAAAGAGTTAATAGAAAACCTTATACACGCACATTTTAAAGAAATTATCATAACGATCTTAAACAGTGGAAATACAATAAAAATATCCGACCAAGGCCCCGGGATAAAAAACAAAGAGATGGTATTTGAACCAGGCTTTTCCACAGCCAACCAAGAGATGAAAAAAATAATAAAGGGTGTTGGATCCGGTTTACCGATAACAAAGGAGATATTATCTTTCTCTGGGGGCTCAATTAAAATAGAGGATAACCTTAGTTCCGGGTGTGTTATAACAATTAATCTTCCACCAACTCCATACCCGCCACTTAAAAACATTAAAAAATCCACCATAAATCAAGATAAAACCTCTTTTAAACTCAACCTTTCCAACCGACAAAAAAAAGTGTTATTCTTAGTTACGGAAATGGGGCCCATTGGCCCATCAGATATCACTAAAGAATTAAAGATTAGTTTAAGTACAGCGTATAGAGATCTTTTATTTCTTGAAGATATGGGTTTAGTTAAGGCCAACAAGCAAGGAAAAAGGAGTTTAACCCAAAAAGGTATAAAATATCTAGAAATATTTCTTAAATTATAAGTAATTTTTAGGAGTCTTATCTTGAAAAAACAACTTAATGAGGTTTGGGAAGAAGCTTTAATTATAATTAAAAATAAATTACCCACACCTGTTTCAAAAATGTGGTTTGATAACGTATCTCCTTTAAATATGCAAAATAATATACTTGTGGTTTCCACCCCTAATTCTTTTATAAAGGAATGGTTGGAGTCACGCCATTCTCAATCATTAAAAGAAGCTATTTCCAGTATAATGGGAAAAGATATCAATATTAGATTTATTTTAAATGAAGAGTTAAAAGAAAAAAATCTACCTCAAAAAACATCTGCGCGTTCAATTACAACTCAAGACTCAAACAACCTATTTAATTTGCGTTATACTTTTGATAATTTTGTTATTGGGAGTAGTAATAGATTTGCACATGCCGCTGCTCTCGCTGTAGCCGAACAACCCTTTAAATCATATAATCCACTATTTATATATGGTGGAGTTGGATTAGGAAAAACACATCTTCTTCAAGCTATGGGAAACTACGTATTCTTAAATAATAAAGGTTTAGATATTAAATATATTTCCACAGAGAAGTTTACAAATGATTTTATTAATTCTATTGGAGATAAAGGGAAAATTGCCGGTTTCCAACGAAAATACCGTAAAACAGATGTATTACTTATTGATGATATTCAATTTATAGCCGGTAAAGAGGCTACACAAGAAGAATTTTTTCACACTTTCAATAACCTTTATGAGGCCAATAAACAAATAGTAATTTCAAGCGACAGACCCCCGAAAGATATATCAACTCTTGAAAACCGCCTTAGATCTCGTTTTGAGTCCGGTTTAATAACAGACATTCAACCCCCGGATTTAGAAACAAGAATGGCTATCTTACAAAAGAAGGCAACTCTACAAAATATCAATATTCCTTTTGAGGTTTTAGAATTTATAGCTTCAAAAATCCAATCAAACATAAGAGAGTTAGAAGGAGCTTTAACCAGGGTTGTTGCTTTCTCCTCACTCACTAAGTGTAATATTGATATAAAATTAGCTGAGGATATTTTAAAAAATATTTTTTCAAGCCGAGAGGGTAGGCCTATCTCTATACAAACCATACAAAATGAGGTTTGCCATTATTTTAATATTTCAAAAAATGAGTTAACAGGAAGTAAAAGAACTCAGTCAATAGTTTATCCAAGACAAATAGCCATGTATTTATCGAGGGAGTTAACTGATTTATCCCTTCCTAAAATAGGAGAGGAGTTTGGAGGAAGAGATCACACAACTGTTATACATGCAAACTCAAAAATTGAAAGAATTATTCATGAAAAAAGAGAGGTGTATAACCAAATTCAAGAGTTGATAAATAAAATTAAGCAAAGATATTAATTGTTATAAAAGTTGGTAATTTAATGTTAATAATTTCTTAAAAAGAAACAATAATAGTTAATTAAATATTTAATAACATTTTATACAGCTTTTATTAACAAGGTTTTTAATAAGAAATTCCTTAATTAACGTGCGCTATCAACAAATCAACAAGGTATATTATTACTACTATATTTTAATAATTTACATGTTTTTTTAATAGGAGATGTTTATATGTATATAAAATGTACTCAAAGTGATCTTTGGAACGCAATTCAAGTAGTTCAAAAAGCAGTTTCTATAAGAAGCACACTTCCAATTTTAAGTGGAATTCTTTTTCAGGCAAAAGAAGGAAAAATGACTTTAAGCGCAACAAATTTAGAATTATCTATTAAATATAGCATTCCGGTAAAAGTTGAAAAAAAAGGTTCTGTTGTAATTCCTGCTCGTTTAGTGGGGGATATTGTTAAAAATTTACCCGAAGCAACCATAGAAATGTTTTTAGATTCTTCAAATAATCAAGTTAAATTATTATGTCAAGAATCAAATTTTAATATAAAAATTCTTCCACCGGAGGACTTTCCTAAATTTCCTGATTTAAAAACCAATCAAAGTTGTGTTATTGGTTCCTTTGATTTAATTAAGGCTATTAAACAAGTTATAAAATCTACATCAATTGATGAAACAAGACCAATTTTAACAGGTGTTTTTTTAAATATTATTAATAATAAATTAAAAATGGTGGCGACAGATAGTTATAGATTAGCTATTAAGGAGGTTGATTTAAAAGAGGGCTTAAAAGATAAAATTAAAGTTATTATTCCTTCTAAAACACTTGGAGAATTAATTAAAATAATATCCGGAGAAAAAAAATGTGATGTAAGTTTAGAATTTACGGACAACCAATTAATTTTTAAAACAAGTAATATAACTTTGATTTCTAGGTTAATTGAAGGGCAATATCCTAATTATCAACAACTACTTCCAGAGGAATATGGAGTTAATATGGATGTTGATAAGGAAGATTTTATAAATGCTGTTAAAAGGGTATCTTTATTCACACAGGATAATTCACCTATAAAAATTACAGTTAAAGAAGGGGTAATGGAATTAAATGCTGCCTCATCGGATTTAGGAGAAGCAATAGAGAAAATTAAAGTTGAGGGAGTAAAAGAAGATATAAATATTGCGTTTAACCCGTTATATCTTCTTGAAGGGTTGATGAGTGTGGGTGGGGAAAGAATTATTTTTGAGGTGATTAATACAGTAAAACCCGGGTTGTTAAGACCACAAGAAAAGAAAAACTTTCTTTATTTAATTATGCCTGTCCGGGTAATATAAAAGTAATAAAAACCTCTATCTTTTGACGTAGAGCACCACAGGCTTACTTGTGGTGCTCTATAAAATAAATTTAAATAGAAGTTTTTTTAAAGGTAATTAATTTGTATTTACAAACTTTAGATATATTAAATTTTAGAAATCATAAAAAATCCTCTTTAAATTTTTCCTCTGGAATTAATTTAATTATCGGGAAAAACGGGCAAGGTAAAACAAATTTATTAGAAGCAATTTATGTTTTATTTAACGGTAAGTCTTATAAGTCTTCTTTAAATAATGTGCTTATAACATTAGGAGAAGAAACAACAGTAGTAAAAGGAAGTTTGGTAGGGGAGGAGAAAAAAGAAGATATTGGAGTGATGTTAAAAATAAATGAACAGAAAAATATTAAGATTAATGGGATGCAAAATCAAAGAGTTAAGGATTTAAGAAATATAGTAAATATTGTTTTATTTTCCCCTGAGGATTTAAAGATAGTTAAAGGTGGTCCGGGTGGAAGAAGGGATTTTATTGATGAAGTAGGAGAACAAATAAATTATAAATACAATCACTTAAAATGGAAGTTTTTAAGGATTTTAAAGCAGAGAAACAATCTTTTAAGGCAGGTTATTGGGAAAAGGTGGAAAAAAGAGGAACTTGAGTTATGGGATGATAAATTGGTTTTAGTTGGAAGTAAATTTATAGGTGCTCGAAATGAAGTAGTTGAAAAATTGAAGCCATATTGTCACAAAATTAATTTAAAAATAAATTCTAAAAAAAACCTTAAAATAAACTATTTAAATAATCTTTTAAATAACGGAGATGTTGAGGGTGAATTTTACCGAAAAATTAAAGAATTAAAAAATTATGAAATAGAGCGCGGGAACACATTGGTTGGGCCGCATAGAGATGATGTTGGATTATATCTTAATGGTGTAGATGTTCGTTTATATGGGTCTCAGGGTGAACAAAGGGTGGTGAGTTTGTGTTTAAAAATGGCGGAGCTGGAGTTAATAAAAGAGGAGAAAAAGAAAACACCAATTCTTTTAATGGACGATGTTATGTCTGAATTAGATGAAGAGATGAGGGATAATCTCTTGAGTTTTATTTTAAATCTAAAACAGTCCATAATTACAACCACAAATCTTAGTTATTTTAATCAAGAGTATATGGATAGAATAAATCTTATAGAAGTATATGGTGGAAGCGTTAAGGAGAGAATGTGTTTGAAGACATAGGAACCATCTTGGGAGACGTTATTAAAAGGATGGGGATTAAAAAAAAGATCGAAGGGAATAAGGTTTTTAAAGTATGGGATGAAGTTGTTGGAGATATTATAGTAAAAAACACAAAGGCTTATTTTTTTAAAAAAGGGATATTGTTTATTGGAACCACGAACTCTGTTTGGGCTCAAGAGTTAAGCATGATGAAGCAGTGTTTGATAAAAAAAATTAATGATTGTCTTAAAAAAGAAAAGGTAAAAGATATAAGATTTAAGGTGATGAATATAGATAAAGCTTTAAAAATAAATAATGAGCCGGTTATGAAAAAATATTTTAAGGGGATTAAATTAAATCAAGGAGATTTAAAGGATATTGATGTGTTGGTGAAGGATATTAAAGATGGTGAGTTGAGGTGTGAGTTAAAAAAAATAATGGTGATTGATAAAAAAAGAAAAAAGGTAAAACCTAAGGTAAACAACGATTAAGTTAAATGTTATGGTATAATTAAGAGGTATATTGTAGGCAGGAGGATGATTTGTGAGTAAAGAAAAAACAAAATATGGAGCAAAAGATATTACTGTATTAGAAGGGCTTGAAGCCGTGCGAAAACGGCCAAGTATGTATATTGGGAACACTGGATCCAAAGGGCTTCACCATTTAATTTATGAGGTTGTTGATAATAGTATTGATGAAGCTTTGGCTGGATTTTGTGATGATATTAAATTATATATACATTCCGATAGTTCAATCACGGTAATAGATAACGGAAGAGGAATTCCTGTTGAAGATATTCCAAAATACAAGCGTCCCGCCGTTGAGATCGTTTTAACTAAACTTCATGCGGGGGGTAAGTTTGGAGGAGAAGGATATCGCGTGTCCGGGGGTCTTCATGGGGTGGGAGTGTCTGTTGTAAATGCTCTCTCGGAGTGGTTGATTGTTGAGGTTGCGCGAAACAGTAAAACATATCGTCAGAAGTACGAGCGAGGAACACCTGTTTCTAAACTTGAAGAGGTGGGTTCGTCTAAAAAAACAGGAACAACTATAACCTTTTTTCCAGATGGGGAAATTTTTGAGGAGATTGATTTTAATTTAGAGACAATAGTCCAAAAAATGAGAGAGACGGCGTTTCTAAATAAAAATTTAAAAATCAAAATAATTGATGAAAGAGGAATAGAACCACAAGAGTTTGTTTATAAATTCAAGGGAGGAATAGTTGATTTTGTTAAACATTTAAACACAAACAAAGACGTTCTCCATAAAAAGATAATTTATTTTGAAAGTAAAGATAATAGCAATTATATGGAGTTGGCTGCTCAATACAACAGTGGTTATTCCGAAAGCACTTTTACATTCGCAAATAATATAAACACCCATGAGGGGGGTACCCATTTAAGCGGACTTAAGTCCGCCTTAACAAGAACCATAAATGATTACGCGAGGGCCCATGGATTATTAAAAGATAAAGAAGAAAATCTTACGGGTGAGGATGTGCGAGAGGGTTTAACCGTTATACTCAGCGTAAAGCTTTTAGAGCCACAGTTTGAAGGCCAAACCAAGACAAAGCTTGGGAATAGAGAGATTAGGGGTTTCGTAGACAGCGCAACTTCAAAAAACTTGGCGGAATTTTTAGAGGAAAATCCCCGAGAGGCGAAGATTATTATAAATAAGGCAACGTCTGCCTCTTTGGCCCGGCAAGCAGCGCGTAAAGCAAGAGAAATAACGCGTAGAAAGGGTTTGCTCGAAGGCTTATCTTTGCCTGGAAAGTTGGCTGATTGCTCCTCTAAAGAGCCCGAAAACTCTGAAATATTTTTGGTGGAGGGAGATTCCGCAGGTGGCTCGGCTAAACAGGCGCGCTCAAGGGAATTTCAGGCTATTCTTCCTTTAAAAGGCAAGATTTTAAATGTTGAGAAGGCGCGCTTAAATAAAATCTTAAATAGTGATGAAATTAAAGCTATGATTTCTGCGTTGGGCACCAGTATTGGTGAGGATTTTGATTTGGAGGCGGCCAGGTATCATCGGGTAATTATTATGACCGATGCAGATGTAGATGGAGCTCATATCCGGACGTTGATCCTAACTTTCTTTTATAGATACATGAGACCCATGATAGATTCGGGATATATTTATATTGCTCAACCTCCTTTGTATAAAATAACCAATAAAAAGAAAAAATATTATGCGTTTAGCGACAAAGAGCTCAGCAAGGTTTTAAATGAAACTGGAAGAGACGGTGCCTCTATTCAACGCTATAAGGGGTTGGGTGAGATGAACCCGGAACAACTTTGGGATACCACCATGAATCCTGAAACGCGGATGCTGCTCCGGGTTACATTGGATGACGCCACCTTAGCAGATGAAATTTTCACGATTTTAATGGGGGACAAGGTTGAGCCTCGAAGAGAGTTTATTCAAAAATATGCCAAAAACGTAAGATTTTTAGATACATAAGGAGACATTAATGGAACAAGAGTTAGCCGGTACAATAGAACCTGTTTATATTGAAGAAGAGATGAAACGCTCTTATATAGATTACGCGATGAGTGTAATAGTGGGACGCGCTCTTCCTGATGTTAGGGATGGCTTAAAACCTGTTCATAGACGCATCCTTTATGGAATGTATGATCTGGGGATGACCCCGGGGAAAGCTTATATGAAGTGCGCTCGAATAGTGGGAGAGGTTTTAGGTAAGTACCATCCTCACGGGGACACTGCCGTCTACGATGCTTTGGTGAGAATGGCGCAAGACTTTTCGCTTCGCTATGAGCTTGTTGATGGGCACGGGAACTTTGGCTCTGTGGACGGTGATAGCCCGGCAGCTATGCGATATACCGAGGCCAGACTCCCGAGGTTAGCCATGGAGATGCTTCGGGACATTAATAAAAATACGGTTGATTTTATTCCCAACTTTGATGAAACATTAACTGAGCCGATTGTTCTCCCCTCGAGGTTTCCAAACCTTTTAGTTAATGGGTCCTCGGGTATTGCTGTTGGAATGGCAACAAACATCCCCCCCCACAACCTTAATGAGGTTATTGAAGCCGCCATTGTGCTTATTGATAGCCCGGAAGCTACGGTTGATGAATTAATGAAAAAGATTAAAGGCCCGGATTTTCCGACAGGGGGGTTAATTGTTGGCATAAATGGGATAGTAGATGCATATCAAACCGGTAGAGGAAACATTGTTGTTAAGGGAAAATCTCACGTTGAAGAAACAAAGAACGGAAAAAACCAAATAATTGTAACCGAGCTGCCTTTTCAGGTGAATAAAGCGAGACTTGCGGAGAAGATAGCGGAGCTTGTTAGGGATAAAAAAGTGACGGAGATATCTGACTTACGTGATGAATCGGATAGAAATGGAATGCGATTGGTTGTTGAGCTAAAACGAGATGCCGTCCCGCAGGTTGTTTTAAACAAGTTATATAAATATACGCGACTCAGGGTGACCTTTAATGCGATTATGCTCGCGTTGGTTGATTCAGTTCCTGTGGTGCTTCCTTTGGATAAGATGCTTCGGTATTATCTTGAACACCAGAAAGAGATTATTGTTAGACGTACTAAGTTTGATTTGGAGAAAGCTGAGAGCAGGGCCCATATATTAGAGGGTCTTTTGATTGCGCTCAAAAATTTAGATGAGGTTATAAAAACAATTAAGCAATCTGAAACAGTGACAATAGCTAGGGATAATTTGATAACGCGATTTAATTTAAGCGAAATACAAGCTCAAGCAATTTTGGATATGAAGTTGCAGAAGTTAACCGGACTTGAGCGCGAGAAAGTTCAAAATGAACACAGGGAGCTCTTGGAAAAGATAGCATATCTCAAGGGGATACTTGCCGACGAGAAAAAAATCTTGGGGATTATCAAAGACGAGCTTATAGAAATTAAGAATAAATATGCAGACAAGAGACGCACGCAAATTGTTCCGGATGAGGGAGAGTTAAACGTGGAGGACTTTATCGCGGAAGAGGAAATGGTTGTGACCATTACGCGTGCGGGATATGTTAAGCGCTTACCGTCTGCAACATATAGACAACAACACAGGGGGGGGCGCGGCGTCATTGGAACAAACTTAAAGGATGGGGATTTTGTCGAGCACCTCTTTGTTTCATCTACTCATGATTATGTTTTATTTTTCTCAAACAAGGGCAAGGTTTATAGACTTAAAGTGTTTGAACTACCCTTGTGTGGGCGCACGGCTAAGGGTCAAGCTGTTGTGAATATCTTGCCGTTTGAGCCTGGCGAGGAGATTGCGGCGGTTATTGCGGCCAAAAACTTTAAACAAGGCAAGTATTTAATAATGGCAACAAAAAGAGGCCTTGTGAAAAAGACGGAATTTAAGGAATATAATACCGCTAGAAAAGGCGGAATTATTGCTCTAACCCTTCGGAGGGGGGATGAGCTGATAGAAGTAAGACTGACGAACGGTGAGGAAGACATCGTTCTTGTTACGGAAATGGGTCAGGCAATACGCTTCAACGAATCGAATGTCCGTTCGACGGGAAGAACTGCAAGTGGAGTAAAAGGGATTAAGCTTAATGAAAGTGATGCTCTTCTGGGTATGGGTGTGGTTAAAGATGGGGAGAATTTATTTGTGGTAACAAACGATGGTTACGGGAAGCAGACGCTCATGTCAAAGTATCCCCTTCAAGGCAGGGGAGGTAAAGGTGTTCGCACCATGAAAGCTTTTTCTAAAAAGCGAAGGCTTGCCGGAATGAAAATGGTTCGAGGCGAACACGAGTTGATGCTGATATCAAACGAGGGTTTAATTATAAGGGTTCCGGTTAAGGGCATCTCGCGTATGGGACGAAGTACGATGGGTGTTAAGGTTGTAAACTTAAAGGCAGGCGATTCGATCGGCGCGGTTGCCAGAGTGACAAAAACAAAGTCTCCTGATGATGAAGAAGAGCAATAAAAGCTGGTGAAATTAATTTCAAGAGAAGCCAAGATGAAACAGTTTGATATTTTGGAGCATACAGCTGATGTTGGTATAGTTGCATACGGCAAAAATTTAAAAGAAGTTTTTGAAAATGCTGCTTTTGGGATGTTTAGTTTAATGGTGGACCCGGATACGGTTGAAGAGAAAATTTCTTATGAGTTGAAGGTCGAAGACGAAGACAGAGAGGGTTTGCTTACGGAGTGGCTGAACGAGCTGATTTACGTTTCCGAGGTACACGAAGCTGTTTTTAAAAGATTTATGATAACTCACTTAAGCGAAAGATCTTTAATCGCGAAAGTTTATGGTGAAGAAATAGATTTAAGTCGTCACCAAATTAAGACCCAAATTAAAGCCTGTACCTACCACGAGTTAAAGATAGAAAAAAATGAGATTTGGAGTGCCCGGGTAATACTTGATGTTTAAGGGGGACGAACAAGAATGATCACCTGTCTGGAGAAGGTAAGTCCATATTGTTTTAAAATCCCCGAAACTTACCGTGAAGGAATGCGTGTGCCGGGAATTATTTACGTGGATGAGCAATTGCTCAAATTAGCCGAAAACGATAAGGCCCTTGAGCAAGTTATAAACGTTGCGTTCTTGCCCGGGATTGTAAAAGCCTCCTTCGCGATGCCCGACATCCACTGGGGGTACGGGTTCCCGATAGGAGGGGTAGCTGCAACCAACGTGAAAGACGGATTTATTTCTCCCGGCGGTGTCGGTTTTGATATTAGCTGCGGGGTGAGACTTCTAAGAACGAATTTGGTTGCTTGTGAGGTTGCTCCTTTGTTAAAGGAATTGATGCACGAGCTTTCAAGGAATATTCCAAAAGGTGTGGGTAAGCACGGAAAGATAAGTCTCGATCGTAAAGAGATGGTTGGGCTTTTGTCGATGGGTGTAAAGTGGGTACTCGAGCAGGGGTATGCCTGGAAAGATGACATTGTTTATGTCGAGGAAAAAGGGTGTTTAAGTGAAGCTAACCCGGACAAGGTTAGTGAGCGTGCTTTTGAGAGGGGGCACAATCAACTGGGAACTCTTGGATCAGGTAATCATTTTTTGGAAATTCAAGAGGTTGTTGAAATTTATGATAAGCATGTTGCAGAGGTTTTCGGGCTCTTTAAGAGGCAATTTGTATTGATGATACACTCCGGTTCACGTGGGTTTGGACATCAGATATGCACCGACTATATCAAGGTAATGGATAGGGTCGTTAAAAAACTCGGCCTTGAATTGCCGGATAGACAATTGGCTTGCGCCCCAATTTCTTCTCCCGAGGGAAAAGATTATTATGCCGCAATGGCTTGCGCGGCCAATTATGCCATGGCAAACAGACAATTTTTAACTTATTGGGCAAGACAGTCATTTGAATATATTTTTAAAAAGAGCGCTGAAGATTTGGGAATGAGTCTTTTGTATGATGTATCTCACAATTTGGCAAAGTTTGAAAACCATGTTGTAGAGGGGGAAGAAATGCGTCTTTGTGTACATCGCAAGGGAGCAACGAGGGCTTTTGGCCCTAATCTTTTACCGAAGGACTCACCATATTATAAAATAGGTCAGCCGGTAATTATTCCGGGAGACATGGGCCGGGCTTCTTATATTCTTATAGGAACGGCAGAATCAGAGGACGAGGCCTTCAGCTCTACTTGTCATGGTGCGGGCAGGGTGATGAGCCGCACCCAAGCGAAGAAGACAATAAGGGGCGATGAGCTAAAAAGAGAGCTTGCCGAAAAGGGCGCGGTGATTGAAGCGGGCCACGTCTCGCTCCTTGCAGAAGAGGCTCCTGCTGCATACAAAGATGTAAGCAAGGTTGTCGACGTTTGTGAGGGAGCAAAATTATCTAAAAAGGTGGCAAAGTTAAGGCCTTTAGGTGTTTTGAAAGGATGAGATAATAAGATGGAAAGAAAAGAAAAGGAGCTAAGAGAAGCGGTTGAGAAAGCTCAAGATGAACTCAGAATGGTAAATGACGAGCTTACAAGAAAACAAGTTGAGTTGGAAACGATATATGAAACAGTTGAAATTATTCACTCAACGCTGGATATAAAGGAAGTCGGTTGCATTATTAAAGATATTCTCAATAAAATCTTAAAGGTTAATGCCTACACATTGATGGTTTACGACAACGTAGTCAAAGATTTTGTTTTTCAGACGGGGCGGGGTTTCTCAAAAGACATTAAGGAAGAGATTTTTTCTAGGGTGAAGGAGAGCAATGGCGTATGGTTAAATTCTCCCGGTGCTCATGGTGAAAACAAGACCATATCAAAAGAAAAACTTTCCTTTATGTGCATTCCTCTTCGTGCACATAATAGGTTGGTTGGGGGGTTTTGTACGTTAACGGAAACAGCAAATAAATTAACGGAGGAAGATATCGAGCTAATATCGGTAGTTGCGACTCAAATGGCTTTAGCCGTTGAAAACTCTATGCTATATGAAATGACTAAAAAACTTGCCATAACAGATGGGTTGACGGAGTTATATAATTACAGATACTTTCAGAAACGATTGGCAAATGAACTTAGTCGTGTAAAACGTTATAATCGGCCCCTTTCCCTTATCATGCTCGATGTGGATGATTTTAAAAAATATAATGATACTTACGGACACTTGAAAGGGGATGAGGTCCTAAGGGAAATTGCGAGGATTTTAAATAATAATTCTCGCGAGAGTGATATTGTTGCCAGATATGGCGGCGAGGAATTCGTTGTCGTTCTTCCGGAAACAGATGAAAAAGGGGCCTATTGTGTTGCCGAGAAAATCAGGGATACTGCGGCAACTCATCTCTTTTCCGGTAAAAAGAAGAGGGACGAACATATGACTTTAAGTCTTGGGGTTGCGCAGAACTCAGAACAACTATCAAATATAAGAAGTTTAATTAAAGCCGCGGATGAAGCGTTGTATCAATCTAAGCAAGAAGACAAGAACCGCGTTACGATAGCCAAACATTAACTCTTGGTTTTTTAGTCACAATGATGAAGAATGAGGTGGATTACTCGCCAAAATCCTCGGGGCTTATGTTTTCTAAAAATTCCTTAAATCTCTCTATTTCTATCTCCTCCTCCTCTTTGTTTATGATGATAGAAGCTTTTTGGATTACTTTCTCGTCGACAAAGATGGGGGATTTTGTTCTAACTGCGAGCGCGATAGCATCGCTGGGCCGAGCGTCGATTTCTGTGGGGTTTCCCTTTTGAGAAAAATGTATCCTTGCATAAAAAGTGCCATCTTTAAGATCGTTTATTTCGACCCTATCTACCACCGCGCTCAGTTTTACAAGAAAAGAAAATAAAAGATCGTGGGTTAGGGGTCGTGGGGGTTTTATTCCCTGCATTTCCATTAGAATCGCTGTTGCTTCAAATTGTCCAATCCAAATTGGCAGAAAGCGATGTGAGGATGCGTCTTTTAAAATTATTACCGGCTGATTTGTCAGTGCATCTAAATTTACTGCATGAACCGTCATCTCAAGCATGCTCGCTCCGCTTTAATTGAATTTATACTAACAGGATAACAGAAATAGACTGTCTTTAAAATCCCTAAAAAGTGACGTTGACCGAAGAATTTCTTGAGTGTAATCTAATGTTGGGGTTTTATCACAGGGGTGAAAAATGAGCGCGGATAGTTTGCAGGGAAAAGATATGGTTGGCGGTCACAAGAAGACCAAAAAAAGGGTGTTAACCATCATCGCGACGGTTGCTTTGGTAACTATTTTATTGTTAATTCTGAAACCATGGCGTGTGACGGGAAATCCTTATTTTAAACAGTTTTTTGGAGTTCTTACGGGTGAGAAGCTGACCGAAGTTTCAGAAAATGAAGAAGTGACTGAGGAAAAAGAAGAAGTTGCAAAGGAAATAGAAGGGAAAGAGGAAACCAAGGAAACAGATACTGAAATTGCTGAAGATGATTGGTGGAAAGAGGCGATAGCAAGACCGGCCGAGACGAAGGGTGAGCCCGAAAAAGAGATATTTATACCGATTGCTCCACCCGCACACGTTGAGGAAAGACCCGATACGGAGCTTGCTCCCGCAGGCTTTAAAGGAGATTTACTCAAGCTGATAAACGACTTTCGGGCGTATGATGGAACATTGGTGGTTTCCATGGATGCAAATTTAGAAGCTCAAGCTCAACAAAAGAGCAACGAGGCGGCCATAAGAGGAGCTATACTTAGCAACTATATAAAGGGGGTAAGCAGTATAACTTTTCTCGGTCTTGTCGGCGATGGGGTAGAGTCTTTTGTCGTTCAGGAAAATCTAAATCAATCTGCATACGAGACATATATGAATCCTCGCTGGAAAAAAATTGGCATTGGGGCCATCGTCGGAAGCTTCGATGGGAACAAACAAATTGTTTGGGCGATAATTTTAGCTGAGTAGGGACACTCGTAATCTCCAAAAAATGTTTGATATATTTTATTTTGCTGGTTAAAATAAGAATGTCTTTGGCAACATAGATAGTTGTTCATTATTCGTGGTTTGTAAATTTGTGGGCCTATAGCTCAGCTGGTTAGAGCGCACCCCTGATAAGGGTGANNAAAAGTTCGAAGATAGTCCAGTTACCCCCACCAACAATTCAGTTATTAGTTGGTAGTTCATAGTTAATAGCAAAAAATTTAAAGTTTTAATAACAAGTTCAGAGGTCTTTTGTGATTAAGGGGGCCTCTAAAGTTTTGTTTTTAATCTTTTCTTGATACTTTTTTTAAAATAAAAAGGTAGTTGGCCCAATAAAATGACTTTTTCAACTTCTTGCGTTCTTGCGGGTTTGAATAAATAGAAAGACACCAAGAGAAATTCTTTTCGCAAAAATTGGCGGGTATGTAGATTTCGTTGACATGTCAAAGGGGCTATAATATAGTAGTAGCTTGTTGAATAGGTGTGATAATGGGGGATTAGCTCAGCTGGGAGAGCGCCGCCCTTGCAAGGCGGAGGTCGTCGGTTCGATCCCGATATCCTCCACCACGTAAAAACTCGGCTTGGCCTCGTTCACGTGGCAGGCCGATTTTAATAAGTCCCGTGATTGCAATGCAATTTTATGGGGCTTATTTTTTTGTTCCTCGGGTTTTATGTGGCAGGCTGTTTCCACAAAAGTTTCTAACATGCTGAGCGGAAATCTTTTTGCTGATATCTTAAGAGCCGGTCTAATAATAACTACGCGGTATAGTAAAAAGATCTGCCACTGGTCTCATCGTATAATAGCCCGGGACATCAGGTTTTCATCCCAAAAAGCAGGGCTTGGTTCCCCGTGGAGTCACCAAATTGTGAATTTGACAGGAGATAGACCCTTCTTTAGGATAAAGCCAATGGGAAAAAAGAGACTAATAAAAATAATCGGAATACTTAGTTGTTCAATAATATTTTTAGGAACACTTGCATCGCCAAGCCATGCATTTGATTTTTTTGGGCTGTTTGAAGAAAAGCAAATATCTTATCAAGCATCAGGCACTTTTAAGGGCAAAGCGTATGCTGAAGCTGAAACAGCCAGAATGAAAAATGACACGTCAAAGAGCGGATACATTCCCACCGAAGCTAAAACCCAGCCGGTATCCAGCAAATGGTTAACTTTGAAAGTTGATGATGAAGGTCAAATTTCCGGTAATGGGCGCTTACATCCAATTCAAGGTGAAATATACGGAAGGTGGACCGCAAAGAATGACGTCATACGTTTAGCTTACTTCCACTGGGATTACAAATTTGAATTTACCGGTAGGTCGAGCGGGGACAGGCTAAGCGGGAAAGTAAAAGCGCTGCTTACTTCTTTTGATACAACTGGTGGAGAATATGAAAAAATAATTTTTGAAAATAAATGGCGGGCTAATAAAAAAGATAAAATTATAGCCGGAGAAATTAATATTGAAGGGCGTAGTAATCTAAAATTTGAGTTAAAAGTAGGCGAAGAGATTGAGGCCGAAGAAGTCGAAGAGGTTGAAGAAGAAAACGAAGAAGAAGAGAAAGAAGTCAAAACAAAAAGATTAAGAGTGATAAATTTGAAAGGTGAAACTATTGCTAATGGGAAAGCAGTAATCACCATGAAAGATGGGACAACCAAAGAAGTAGATGTTGACAATGGAGAGATTGTATACGATGAAAACGCGGTAAGAAAGATCTCTATTAGGGACACGGAAACAGGAAACACAGTCTATATTAGGGCAAGTGAGGTAAAGGGAGACGGTGTCATAATGGCATCGCAAGAGCAATGGATAGACCATTTAATGTCTGGGTTACAAGACATGGCCAATATATTAAACAATGATGAAAAAGTAGATTTAAATGAAATTTTTGAAATCAACCCAGAGGCTGATGGAGATAGTCATAAGCCGCCTCTTTTTGACTTCTTTAGATTTTTCGGGGCAAAAGACAAAATTAATTTTAGTTCCGAGCAAATGGCAAAATTGGGTAGCGTAGATACTGCAGTGCAGGAAAGTCTGGGGCATGCTTTTACCGAAGTGATTGGTGAAGGAAATAAATTCAAATATGCGGGAGGGATGCACAGCGATCCCTGGCAACCGGCCTATAACGAGAGATCAAAACTTAATCCTCTTAGATGGTTTGGGAATAATCTTTCAGCCTTGTCTGACAAAAGAGCCAAAGGAGTAGCTCTTTCAGAAGGATGGGCACAGTATGTGGGAGACAAATGGCAAAGAGGATTAACTGAAACACCCGACGAAGAGAGCGACTACACGCTAGAAAATGCGCAAAAAAAGATGGAGGACGGGAAAAGTGGCACTTCCGGTAAACTCTACGAAAGCGACTCAGGTTATGGTGCCAAAGTAGAAAATGTTGTGGCCACAGCTTTTAATGAAATTTACAAGGGGCAAGAGTTGGAAGAGGCATTAAAAGATTTTGTTAAGGTAAGAGAGCAGTATAAAAATAGTTATAAAGGTAAAACCTTTCAAAACGTTAATCAGTTTTTGGAACAAAAAATGGCCATGACACAGGACGAAAAAGAGAAAGAACTAATTTTAAAATTGATTCAAGAACTGTCTTTAGATTGAACAACTAAAAGTTTATCCATCTTTGATCTAATCTTTCTTCCTCTCCCTAATCCTATTTTTTTAAGTTATTAGTTCATAATTTTCTTGTTTGTCCAAAGAATTTTATTTTGTGGATCGGACACGCTCCACCGTATCCGCGAGACCATACTCGTTCCGGGCGGGCCGAGAATAACTCGCTTGCGCTTCGTCAGATCAGTACCTGGCAGACAGATTCTCGGGCGCTCACTTCGTTCGCTTTCCAGCCTTCCGTTCCGTTTTATCGGGGCGGCCTCAAGTTTCACTTTGTCCGACTCACCCGGGTTTAAAAAAACCAAGAAGTAAAATCTTTTTCTACCTAAAAAACGATATGGCGATTAGCCAAAAGGGCAATGGATAAAGGGATAATTGGGAGAAAAGGAGAAATATTAAGTTACAGGCTTGCAAAAACTGCCAAATTCAATACCAATAGGTAGATTACAACTGCACAAAAGTGTGGTGGCAATTAAGCGGTTTGTAAAAATAGGCACACGAGCTTTGTAGAAATAAAGAAGACTTGTCATGAAAAAGCTTTTAAGCTGGTTTAAAGGATTATCCAAGTTGGGCAAAAGTGGGTGTGTTTTTTGGTGTCATCATTGCTTTGGGGATTCTAGTCCAATTTGTTGCAGGTTTCGTATAATATACAAAAATGAATTAAAATAGTGAAAACATGCCGTATAAAAACGAGTTGTACGCAAGCTGGGCTAAAAATTATTATTGATTTAAAAAAAAGGTGGTTTTATGAGTTTTGAAATTTATTATTTCACTGGAACGGGAAATTCCCTGGCTGTGGCAAGAGATATCGCAGAGAAAACCAATGGAAAACTGATACCCATACCTTCTGTGATGGATAAAGAAAGTATAAAAACAGACGCAGATAATATCGGGATTGTATTCCCTTCTTATATGGCTCATCTCTATGGTATACCCCTGATAGTAGAAAGATTTATCAAAAAACTGGAAAATATTGGCTCAAAATATATTTTTGCTGTTTGTACTTGTGGAGGCTATGAATGTGTTAATGCACTCCCTACTTTAAAAAATCTAGGTAAACTAATTAAATCAATGGGCGGCAAACTTTCAGCAGAATATTCGATAAGACTTCCTATGAACACCTTAGATTACAGTCATATTCCATTTCCTATAGACCAAAATCGAGAAACAATGTTTAATAGCTGTAAGAAGAAAATCGAAGTTATTTGCCGATGCATGACTGACAGAAAAAAGAGCAAATACAAAATCGTAACATCACTGTTCAATTGGTTAATGGCCCCAATGTATCTGATATTACGAAAATTTCATTTGGGAGCACTGACGAAGTATTCAAAAGAACCAAAAGATACAAATCTCAAATATTATGAATTGATGCCTTTGACCGATAAGAGTATTTACGCTGATGAAAAATGTAATGGCTGCGGAATATGCGAAAAAGTTTGCCCTGTCCAAAACATTGAAATGATTGAAAATAAGCCGGTTTGGCAGCATCATTGTGAGATGTGTCTTGCCTGTGCCGAATGGTGTCCAAAAAAGGCGATTCATCACTGGTTGAGAGTTGAGGAAAAAAATTACTACCACCCAGATGTTAAGGTTTCAGATATGATGGGACAGAAGTAATACCTGTTAATGAGATTGTCATCATTTTTAAACTTTGATTTTAAAAAAACGACCCGGCCAGCGTACAACAAAGCATATGTGCTTCGCTATGGCCTGTGGCACATTTTACTTCCGCGATGCTCCAGCAAGACGTCACATATGCCCGAAACGATAGATGACATTGCAAAGCTTAAAGAGAGGATAAACTATGACACATGTTGGGTTAATACTAATTTTGTGTT
>DFBH01000003.1 GCA_002366545.1 Candidatus Oleimmundimicrobium americanum
AAAGGAAAGCTACCGGAACCAAAGACCCCCGTAGGCACAAAACAAGCATAGACTCCCCGATATTATCACGCATTATTCCACCAAAACCATAATCAATACCTTAGTTAATAATGCCTTGCCACTTTATTTCTTGCAATATACTGCGTTGTATGTTAAAATAACGGCAGCATTTTATGGATAACCAAAATAAAAGCTTGACATTTTACAAATAATATGTTATATTTTAATTATTACCTCAATTATCGCTTACAAGGAGTGCAAAATGGAACAGGTAAATAAAAAAGAAGCGTCAGAACAACGATTTAAAAGAATTGCCGAAGTACGAACTAACGCAGTTCTGGACAGGCTCAGGATATTAGGTAACTTATCCAATAGACAGATGTATAGTTACTCAGAAGAAGATATAGACAAAATTTTCTCCGCTATAAATAAACAGACAAAGGAAGTTAGAGCGAAATTCAACTCTCGGAAGGAAAAAAAGTTTAAACTATGAAGGACTAAAAAATGAATGAAATAGAACTATCTAATGCTGAAATCGTAGCGTATGTTATTTTTGAACTAGGTGGCAATGAGAAGAAGATACCTACAGAACATATTGCAATGGAGTGCTTTAAAGTAGCTAAAGAGCGCTTTTCTTGGAGACTCCCTGAGTATAAGGAGTACCCAGATAAGCAGCATGTTCGAGAGGCTCTTAAGGGTGCTGTTTATTTTAAGGAAGGGAGACTTATTACAGGAAGGAGCGGTGTTGATGCTGCTGGCAAAGAGGTTGACGGGTGGATGTTAACTCCCGAGGGGGCAAAATGGATAATAAAAAATCGCAAGCGAATAGAATCACTCTTAAAAATAAGTGCCGAACTCTGGAAGAGCCCAGATATACAGCGTGTTACTAAGTGGTTTGGACGGGAGAAATGCTACCAGAGATACTTGCAGGATGGTTCAGTGGAAAATATCAGCGACTATGAATTCAAGGATATGCTGCTTTGCCGCCCTGATGCTCATCCCCAAACCATTCGTAAGGAATTTGATCGATTGAAAACTAAGGCTGAGATAACTCAAAACAAAAATATACTTTCATTTCTCAATGCTTGTGAGGAAGCATTTAACGACCTGATGAGCCCAGCGAACAGAAGGGAGAAAGAAGCATGAAAATGAAAGCACAGCCCCCCGAACCTCTTGAGTATACAAAGCGCCACGGTTATATGACGGCTCAATATGCAATCAGGGACATCTATGACGCCTTGGTAGAATTAATCACTAATTGTGATGATAGTTACCACCGTATGGCAGATAAAAAGGGCCAGATTTTGATTGAAATTGAACACAAGCATGAAAGGAAGCGAGTGATTGTCAGAGATAGGGCAGAAGGGATGACCCTTGGAGAGATGCAAAGGAAGATTAAAAAGGTCGGCGAACTTAGTAGTGCGGAGGGAGATCGCAGCTTTTTAGGTAGGGGAGCTAAAGACTGTGCCGTCTTAGGAAAAGTTACTTTTGAGTCAATTAAAGATAATAAATATCACAGGTGCGAAGTCCTCCCTAGCATGGATTTCGTCCCATATAGCCCCTCCACGCGAGCTACGGAGAACATTCGTAAACGTCTTAGTATCCCCCGAGGGAATGGTACGGTAGTCACAATTGATGCCGACGAAAATACCCGCATTCGTAGACATGACACATTCTTAAGTGATTTGCCCTGGCACTATGCCCTGCGCGACATTATGCATAAGGACTTGGGCAGGAAAGTATTCCTAAGAAATTTGAATGAAAATGTAACACCGGATCGACTTATTTATAACGACCCTGCTGGCAAAATTGCTATAGATGAAAAATTTGAGGTACCAGGTTATTCGGAAATCACTGCTCATTTATTACTTTATAAAGCTAACGACCGTCTAGAAAACCCATTAGACAAACGATTCCGCAAAACTGGCATCCTGATTAAAGGGGAGCGAGCTATTCACGAAGCCACACTTTTATCAAGCGAATTTGAACATGACTCTTATGCACAATATTACTTTGGGAGGTTAGTTTGTCCTTTTATCGATAAGCTTTGCAAAGAATACGATGACAGGCAAGGTAAAGGCGTGCCACATCCTCAAGATAATCCATCCTTACTTATTGACCCGAATCGGCAATCAGGACTCAGGCGGGAACATCCCTTTACAAAGGCGCTATTTCAGTTTCCCACTGAGCGCTTAAGAGCATTGATTGCTAAAGACAAAGAGAAAGAGCATGGGAAACATATCCAGATAGAAAATGAAGAAACGACAAAGCGGCTAAAGAAACTGGCTAAGGAGGCGAGTAAATTTATCCGGGACAAAATTGAGGAAATGGAAGAGGTTACATTTACAGGTGAAGTAGAAAATAGGGAATTTACCAAAAAGGGTGTTTTAATTATTCCTGATATATACACACTTGCTATTGGTGAAATTAAGACCTTTGGCTTCCGTGCTAAGAAAAGAGATGGTATCTCTGAGAAAGAAACTGTCAAAGTGATCTGTGATAATGACAGTCTCCGTGTCATCACATCTGAATTTCTCCTTTCCCCAAGCCGAACCAGTGAAGGAGTACTCACAGGGAGTTTTAGAATACAAGGAACTCGTGAAACAAATAGTGCCTGCGTGACGGTTAGTTACAATGGCCTCCCGCCCGCAGAGGCCATAATTTCCGTTGTCGAATCTAAAATTGAAGAGATTGAAATTTTAAATGGACTAGCCTTTGAAAGAGAATCCTATCTTGTAAAAGAGGGTAAGAAAAAACATCTGCTGCTACGTGCTGAATATCCCTCTGTAGTAGGAGATGAAACACCAGTTGAAACGGTTTGCGATTGCGAAGATATTGTTGTTTTACGACCACAAGCTCGGCTCAGCCCAATTGCTGGTGCCAATTATGCTGAGGGACATGTAACTATTCAAGGTAGAAAACTTGGAGCAAAGGGTAAGATAATTGCAAGGGTCCATGATTGTGTTGCCCAGACAGAAGTTAAAGTAATTCCTAAAGAAAGGGAGGAGGGCATTCCAATTAAAATCGAGCTTCGAGACGAAGATTACGGGAATTCTCGAGCAAAATGGGACCGACCTAATAATCCAAATTTGCTTTTGGTATCAGCAAGGCATGACTCACTAAAAAGATATTTAGGTCCCAAA
>DFBH01000011.1 GCA_002366545.1 Candidatus Oleimmundimicrobium americanum
ATTTTGCAGGCCTTCGATATGTTGTTAAGTTCTTCAGCAAGCTCTAACATACTTAACTTCCTTTGTGCTATCTTTTCTTTAGCGGTCATTTTTCCTCCCTTGGTAGATGTTTTTTTAACAATCTCATCATACCAGAGGGGGAGTGACCGCTAATTGCTTTTAACTGTCAACTGTCCGATAAGCTCTTAACCTGTACATTTTGTAATTTTCATTTTTAACTTTCCCTTTTACCCTATATCCAATTAGTCGAGAGTCTGTTAGTGAGGAGTCGGTAGTTATCTGGTTCCTTAGTTTCTTGGCTACGTAGCTACTTGGTTTCTACGTCGCTATGTTGCCATGTCGCCCACTCCCTTTCCCGTCAACCATCAGCTTTTTTGACTCTTGACTAGCGAAGCAGTTAACTCTTGACTTCTTCCTTTACCCTCATTTCCCAAGCATCTTCATCATTTCTTCCAGAGGATACGTGTTCAACACATCTTTTGGTTCCAGCCAACCGCGTTGAGCCGTAGCTACTCCATAGAACATATAGCGAAGCTGCCCTACGCTGTGAGCATCCGTGTTTATCGCGAATTTTACTCCCATTTCTTTTGCTTCCCGAAGATAATCGTCTTTTAAATCAAGTCTATCGGGAAAAGAATTGAGCTCAAGAAATGTTCCCGTTTCTGCGGCTGCCTTAAATATTTCTTTTAAATCTAATGGATAAGGTGGCCTTTTGCCTAAAATTCGGCCCGTTGGATGTCCGATTATATTTACGTGTTTGTTATAAATTGCCCCCAAAATACGCTTGGTTAGCTGCTCCTTGCTTTGAGTGAATCCACTATGAACAGAAGCGGTGATAATATCAAATTCCTTTAAAAAATCTTCGTCAAAATCAACTTTTCCCTCGTTATCAATGTTTACTTCCGCACCGCGTAAAATAACGAACCCGTCAATTTCTTGATTTACCTTCTTTATCTCTTCCCATTGGCGTCTATAATCATTGGCAGTCAATCCCCCGGCCACCTTTAGTTTTTCAGCATGGTCACTTATTGCTATATAATTATAACCTCTCTTTTTAGCATCATTGGCAACCTCTTCAATCTTACTTAATCCATCGCTCCAATTTGAATGGACGTGAAGGTCCCCCTTCACATCAGAAAGCTCAATAATATTTGGAAGAGCATCGGCAATATCCGCCTCAATTTCTCCTTTATTCTCTCTTAATGTGGGAGGTATCCATTCCATGCCCAATAAATTGTAGACTTCCTTCTCAGTAACGCCCCCTATTCTTTTACCGGTTTTAACTTCAAAAACACCATATTCATTTACCTTAAAACCCTTTTTCTTGGCAATATCTCTAAGATGAATATTGTGTTCTTTTGAACCGGTAAAATATTGAAGGGCTGCGCCATATTGTTCCAATGACACCACCCTTAAATCCACTTGTAAACCAACCCGCGTTACAACGCTGCTTTTAGTTTCTCCTTTTGCTAAAATGTGAACGACTTCGGGAAGACCGCAAAATATATCCATGGTTTCTTTTAAATTACTGCTGGCTACCAAGATATCAATGTCACCAATGGTCTCTTTCATTCGCCTAAGGCTCCCCGCCGCACTCGCCTTAAGAATAAAATCATATTTTTTAAGTTGTCTAATAATATTGTCTGATAGAGGATAAGCCTCACTTAAAAGTATTCTCTCCCTTAAATGTTGAAACTCAATTATTCCGCGTCGCACATTTTCTTCAGTTTTTAACCCCATTCCGGGCAAATCTTTTAATTTATGCTCATCCGCAGCTCGAAGAAGTTCCTCAATTGTTGTAATTCCCAGTTTGTCATAAAAAAGCCTGGCTTTTTTTGGGCCAACACCCGGAATGCCCATCAACCGGAGAAGCCCCGGAGGAACATGAGCTCGCAGCTCTTCGTAATAGGCAAGTTTACCGGTCTCAATTAATTCAGCAATCCTTTCCGCTATCCCCTTGCCAACACCCGGGATTTTTTGAAGGCGGTTATCTTTGTAAATCTCATTAATATCTTCAGAAAGCCCTCTGATTGTATGAGCCGCGCGATGGTAAGCTCGTATCTTAAAAGGAGTCTCTCCTTCAATTTCAAGCATCTCGCCAATTTCATCAAGTATAAAAGCAACATCTTGATTATCCACAATGGCCTCCTTAAATTTTAAAGAGGATAAAACACCTATGAGGAATTTAACCGGGAGTAAGCCAAGCTTGCTCTTCCTTAAGAATTTTTTCCGCGATTGCCATCTGTTTTTCGACACTTTTAGGAGAAGTTCCGCCAAAACTCATTTTCCTACCTAAAGAATTCTTGATATTTATAATTTGAAAAATATCTTCATCAAAATGCGGCGAAAAATTTTTAAAAGCGCTTAGGCTTAAATCTGAAAGACAACATCCTTTGTCAATACAACTCGCCACAATTTTTCCGGCAATCTCATGAGATTCACGAAAAGGAATGCCTTTAACTGTCAAATAATCCGCAACATCTGTTGCATTGGCAAACCCGCCTTTAGCGGCTTTTTTCATATTTTCGCCTTTTGTTTCCATTGAACCGATCATGCCGGTAAAAGTTTCCAAAACAAGTTTTAAAGTATCGACGCTATCAAACAAGCCTTCTTTATCTTCTTGCAAATCCCGGTTATAAGCCATGGGAAGAGCTTTGAGTACCGTCAACAATCCCATAAGATGGCCAAAAATTCGACCACTTTTGCCTCGAATTAATTCCGCAACATCAGGATTTTTCTTTTGTGGCATTATACTGCTTCCCGTAGTAAAAGCATCGTCTAATTCTATAAAATCAAATTCTGAGCTACACCAAAGAATTAACTCTTCACAAAACCTGCTAAGGTGCACCATAATTATCGATGCCGCCGATAAAAATTCCACTATAAAATCACGATCAGCCACACTATCTAAACTATTTTCGCTTACACGTGAAAAACCAAGTTCATTGGCAACATGCTCTCTGTCTATCGGAAACGTGGTTCCCGCAAGAGCCCCGGCTCCCAAAGTCATAACATCGGTTCGTCGATAACAATCCTTAAGACGTTCGAAATCCCTCTCCAACATAAAGAAATATGCCATTAAATGATGAGAAAAAAGAATCGGCTGCGCACGCTGAAGGTGTGTGTAACCCGGAAGAATAACCTCCACATTATTTTTGGCCAGCTGTATTAATTCTTGCTGGAGACCTAAAACTAATTCACTTATTATTTTAATCTCATCTTTAAGATAAAGACGCACATCTAAAGAGACCTGGTCATTACGACTTCGCGCAGTGTGCAATTTTCCTCCAACCGAACCAATCTTATCTATCAAAGCGCGCTCAATCGCCATATGAATATCCTCATCGGCAACATCAAAAACAAATTTACCCGCCTCTATCTCACGATAAATTTCACTTAATCCCTCTTCGATTTTTGCTGCTTCGTCCGGAGAAATTATTTTGCACTTGCTCAGCATTTTTACGTGAGCGATGCTTCCTTTAATATCGTATTTATATAAACGTCGATCAAAAGAAAGCGAAGATGTAAACTCCTCTACCAATTTATTTGTATTCTTTTTAAAACGACCACCCCAAAGCTTAGGTTTCATTAACCCTCCTCACAGTGTTAACTATTTGGTTGACAATTGTTAGTTTTAATAACTCTACCCTTTATCTTTACCCTATATTAATCAGTCGGTAGTCTCTTAGTGGGCCTGCCCGCCAACCCGCAGCGGGTCATAGGCGTAGGCAGGCGGGGAGTTGGTAGTTTGTTAGTCAGATTGCTGGTTTTACCATACTCCATACTCTATACTCTCTCTGCTCAATTTCTGCTGAGTATTGATATTGTAATTAATAGAAACTTATTGAGATTTATAGAGATTAACAGTTACTTATTCGAAATATCCGCATAACCTCTTCCCGATCTCCATTTAATTACAACTTAATCTCACTAATTACCACTTAATTTCTCCTTACTCCTTACCCTCTACCCTTTCCTTTACCCTTTCTTTGCCTCTTCGCCCAAACCTTCAACGGCAACCCGAACAACTCTATAAAACCTTTTGCCGAATCTTGAGAAAAAGCATCGGCAGCTTCATAGGTAGCAAGAGAAAAGTCATACAATGATTCTTTTGACTCTCGCTCAACTACAAAATTAGAGCCTTTGTATAATTTCATCTTCACTTTCCCTGTAACTTTCTTCTGTGTTTTTTCCATAAAAGAATCGAGCGCCTCCTTGAGAGGTGAATACCACTGCCCATAATAAATTAATTCAGCATATTTATGCTCTAATAATAATTTAAAATGAGCAAGGTCCCGTTCCAAAGTTAAAGCCTCTAACTCTCTATGTGCCTGAATTAAGATAACAGCAGCCGGACATTCATATATTTCCCGTGATTTAATTCCTACGAGTCGATTTTCTACCATATCAACCCTACCGACTCTATGTTTTCCCCCTAATTCGTTTAGTGTCTTTATTAAATTCATCGTATCAATTTGTTTCCCGTTTAATCCAACCGGGCTTCCTTCTGTAAATTCTATCACCACATATTCCGGCTTATCTGATGCTTTAAGCGGACTTTTAGTCCAACTATAAGCATCCTCCGGCGGTTCTTTCGCAGGATCTTCTAAAACACCGCACTCACAACTTCGACCCCACAGGTTCTCGTCTGTGCTGTACGGGCTCTTTTTGGTTGTCGGCACAGGAATACCGTGTTTCTCGGCATATTGCATAGACTCATCCCTGGACATACTCCATTCTCTAATTGGTGCTATGACTTTAATTGAAGGGTCAAGCGAAGCAATTGAAACTTCAAACCGAACCTGATCATTCCCTTTCCCGGTGCTACCGTGTGCAACAAAATCTGCCCCGCTTTTATTGGCAATCTCAACTAAGTGCTTGGCTATAAGAGGACGCGCAAGAGCTGTAGCCAAAGGATATTTCCCTTCGTAAACAGCATTAGCTTTAAGAGCGGGAAGAATAAATTCTTTTATAAATTCCTTTTTTGCATCGATTACATAAGATTCTTTTGCCCCAATGAGCAGTGCTTTTTGTTTAATTGCGTCCAAATCACCCGGTTGGCCTAAATCCACAGCTAAAGTAACGACTTCCAAATTATATTTTTCTTGAAGCCACTTTATGGCAACCGATGTATCGAGCCCTCCCGAATAAGCCAAAACTACCTTTTTTTTAGTCACAAAAACCTCCCCTTATTTGATAAAACATAGCTATAAAATTTTAATTAAGCAGGTTAAACATCTTCAGTTTTTCCTGAACCAATTTTGCCGACATTTTATCGGAAGTAATCATTAAAACAGTATCATCACCGGCAATTGTCCCCAAAACTTCTTTCCATTTAATTTTATCCAAAGCAGCAGCAAATCCGGGAGCCGCGCCTGCAGAACATTTAACTAAAATGAGATTGTTGGCCATAACGATTTCATCAACAAAATCTCTCATCATCTTCGCCAAATGTACGTCTTCAGCCAAAACATAGAAACCATTTTTACTTTTATCAAGACCCAAACCGGATATATCCCGAGAAATCGTCGCTTGAGTTGCCTTAACTCCCCTCTTTTTTAACGCCGATATTATTTCATCTTGAGTTTTAATTTTTTTATCTCTAACAAGTTTTTTTATAATATTCTGTCTTTCTTTTTTATCTATCATCGTTAATCTCCAATTAAAAGAGACAGCAAAGCTTTTTGAGCATGCAATCTGTTTTCCGCCTGGTCAAAAACAACACAATTGGAACTTTCCATAATATCTTCCGTAATCTCTTCTCCTCGGTGAGCGGGCAAACAGTGCATAACAAGGGCGTCCGGTTTTGCTAACGACAAAAGCTCGCTGTTTATTTGATAGGGTGCGAGGATTTTCTTCCGCTCTTGAGCTTCTTCTTCCTGCCCCATGCTCGTCCAAACATCCGTGTAAATAATATCGGCCTTTAACACCGCTTCTTTTGGATTGTTTGTTGTATATATTTTGTGATTAAAATTTCTAACCGCCTTTTTTGCCCTTTCAACCACCCACTCGTTAGGTTCGTATCCGGGAGGCGTGGCAATAGAAACGTTTAACCCCACGTGACATGCCCCCAATATGAGAGAGTGACAGACATTGTTCCCATCACCAACATAAGCAAGATTTAATCCGGCCAATCTGTCCTTTTTTTCAAGAATCGTTAAAAAATCGGCAAGAATTTGACAGGGGTGAAACTCATCAGTTAGTCCATTTACAATTGGCACGCTTGCCGCTTTTGCCAACTTCTCTAAGTCGCCTTGCTTAAAAGTTCGCACAATTATGGCATCTACATACCTCGAAAGCACACGCCCCGTATCTTCAATTGTTTCTCCTCGACCAAGTTGAAGATCCCTTCCGTAAAGAACTATAGGGTGCGCCCCCAACTGAGATATTCCAGCTTCAAAGGAAACTCTTGTCCTGGTGGACGGCTTTTCAAATATCAAAGCCACCGATTTTCCATCAAGCAACCGGGTGGATTTCCCCAATCGGTGAAGCCTTTTTAGCTCAGTTGCCTTGGCTAAAATTTGATAAATTTCATCTTGTCCAAAATCAGCTAATGTTAAAAAATCTTTTCCTTTTAATAAAATCATGCAATATCACCCCAAGAAAGCTTAATTAAGGAGAGCTTTCTTAAAAATCTTCATCGCTTTATCTATATCATCCTCTGCCACACACAAAGGTGGAAGAAAACGAATAATTTTTTTACCGATATTGTTTATAATTAGCCCCTCGCTCAAACACTTAGAAACAACTTCTTTTGCTATTTCCCGCTCCAACTCGATTCCAACCATCAAGCCCTTCCCTCTAATTTCTTTAATTATTGAAGAATTTCTCGATAATTCATTTAATTTATCTTCAATTAGACTTCCCATCTTAGCAGAATTTTCAATTAGCCCTTCTTCTTCGATTGTTTTTATTACCGCCAGAGCTGCTGCGCAAATAACGGGTCCCCCTCCAAAAGTTGAACCATGATCCCCGGGTTCAAAAGCTTTAGCTATCCTATCTTTTGCGATAAATGCCCCGATTGGAAGGCCCCCTCCTAAGCCCTTGGCCAAACTTATTATATCCGGTTCCATATCAAAATGTTCATACGCAAACATTTTACCCGTTCGACCCACTCCTGTTTGAACTTCATCTAAAATTAAAAGCAACCCTTTTTCGTCACAAAGACAGCGCACATCCTGAAGATATTTAAAATTACAAGGGTACACCCCGCCTTCACCCTGTATAGGCTCCAGCATTACAGCACAGGTCCGCCCGGTTATCGCCTCCCTAAGAGCACTTAAGTCGTTAAGCGGAATGTGTTTAAACCCGATAGGAATTGGCTCAAAAGGCTTTTGTTTTTCAGGCTGACCTGTTGCAGCGAGCATTTTCATCGTCCGTCCGTGAAAAGAACGATAGGCTGTTATAATTTCATATTTATCACCACTCAAAAAAGTCTTAGAATATTTACGAACTAACTTTACAGCCCCCTCGTTTGCTTCAGCCCCACTGTTTGCAAAGAAACACTTATCTCCAAATGAAAGGTTAACCAATTTTTCCGCAAGCTCAATTTGTGGAGCAACATAAAATAAATTAGACACGTGAATTAATTGTTCCGCTTGACTTTTAATTGCATCAATCACCGCAGGATGACAATGCCCAACGCTCGTTACACCAATCCCGCTTAAAAAATCGAGGTAACTTTTGCCGCTAATATCCCACAAAGTACAACCCTTCCCTTTTGTAAAAAGAACAGGGAGTCGACCGTAAGTATGTATATGATATTGAGAATCTTTCTTTATATAATCTTCAAAATTCATAGTTTTTCTCCATCCCATTTAGTCGAGAGTCTCTTAGTCGGGAGTTCCGCCAAAGGCGGACAGGCGGTAATTTGCCCGATACAGGAGCTGTGCTTTGGCCAGATTGCTGGTTTTACTTTACTCTTTACTTTATACTCTTTACTCTAAGCTCTATTCTCTACGCTCTCTGCTCCCTGCGCTCAACTATATCACCATGTCTCCGTCTTGAGATTGCCGCGCTCCTTTTAGTCGCCCGCAATGACGTAAAAAGTTCTTCAACTTCCCCCTTTATCCATTACCCCTTATCTGCTACTTCGCAGCTAATTGTAAAATGCAAATTGTAAATATTAAATTGCAAAATTATTTTCCTTTTGGTTTTAAAACTTTAAAACTTCCAATCTTCAATCTTCAATTTCCAATTCGACGAAGTCGTTATGCTCTAATCTCTCTGCTCTAAGCTCTATGCTCTAAGCTTTCAACTATCAGCCCGCCACCTGCCCGCCAATGCCTAACGGCATCATAGGCGTAGGCAGGCGGGGAGGTGGGCAAGCAGGAGTCGGTAGTGATTATTTTTACTCCCCACTCCCCTCTATCGACTACCCACTAACCACCTGCCATACCTATCGGCTGGTGGTTATCATCGTTCCAATTCCTTCATCGGTAAATATTTCCAGCAACAAAGAATGAGGAATGGTTCCGTTTAATATATGCGCTTTTTTTACGTCTCCCTCTAAAGCGGTTACACATCCTTTAACCTTTGGAAGCATTCCCTTGTCCAATTGATTGCTTTTAAGAAGCTCATCACAATCCTTTAACGACAACTCGGAAATCAATGAACTTTTATCGGTAAAATCTTTATATAAACCATCTACATCAGTTAAAAATATCAACTTATCGGCTTTTAAAGTAGAAGCAATTTCAGCCGCAACTAAATCTGCATTTATATTATAGCTTTGGCCATCATCACCAACCCCAACCGAAGCAATAACCGGGGTAAAACCATCCCCAACTAAGTCCTCTAAAATTTTAGGATTTATTTTTTCCACTTCGCCAACATAACCCAAATCCACCTCAGGTAAAATAAACTTTCGCGCTACTATTAATTCAGCGTCATCCCCGCTTACCCCAACCGCTATACGGCCATGACGGTTAATTAAGGTAACAATTTCCTTGTTCACTTTTCCCACTAAAACCATTTTTACAAGCTCCATGGTTTCTTTATCCGTAATCCGCAAACCCTGCACAAATTGAACGTCTTTCTTCATTTTTTTCATAATTTTAGTTATATCTAGTCCACCACCGTGAACAATTATTGGATTTATGCCAACGTATTTCATAAGAACCACGTCCGTAGCCACCGATTCTTTTAACTTCTCATCAACCATAGCATTGCCGCCGTACTTGATAACCACGGTCTTCCCATAATATTCCTTTATATAAGGAAGGGCGTGAACAAGAACTTCTGCACGCATAACATTATTTATATTCATACTCCCATCCTCCTATCCTCGATAAAGCATCCATGGCAAGTAAAGTAGAGTTAAATAAGCAAACACAATAGACAATAAAACCGCTAAGCCAACTGAAGAACCTGCTCCCAAGTAAAAAATAAAAAACCCTAACGGTAAAGAGATAATACTCCACAACACATCTTGCGCGCTTCGCTTGAAAATAAAAACGAAGTAAGCAACATAAAGCAAACTGCTTAAAAGCTTAGTAGCCAGCGAACAATCTTTTGTAAAAATAAAGCTAATTAAAAGCCCAAAAACTAAAAATAAAACAAATAAAAAAATTGATTTCCAATTATCTGTCAAATTTATTTTCATCAAAAACACCTAAGTTCGATAAGAAGCATTTATATTTACGTAATCGTGAGATAAGTCACATGTCCAAACCGTTACATTTTCATTTCCGATGTGTAAATCAACAATCAGCTTTATCTCTTTTTTCTTTAAAATTTTATCTATTTCTTTTTCATCGCAAGAAACGCCGACACTATCTTTTACCACCTGCGCATCGTCAAAATAAATATCTATCGTATCCGGGTCAATCTCTGCCATAGAATGCCCTATAGCTGAAATTATTCGACCCCAGTTAGCATCCTCACCAAAAAAAGCTGTCTTAACTAAGTTTGAGTTGGCAATGGCCATTGCCGCCTTCTTGGCATCTTCACCGGTTTTTGCCCCTTTTACATCAATCTCAATAAATTTCGTTATTCCTTCACCATCTTTAACTATCATCTTCGCAAGTTCAGTAGTTACATAATTTAATGCTTCTTCAAAAATTCCGCAATCGTCATCTCCAAGAATTAGCTCCTCATTACCGGCTTTACCGTTTGCCAAAATAGCCACCATATCATTGGTACTGGTTTCTCCATCTACGGTAATCATGTTGAAGGATTTGTTAACCGCCTCAAACAAACCTGCATTTAAACAAGTGCGGCAAATATTTATATCGGTGGTCAAAAAAGCAAGCATCGTGGCCATATTTGGCGCAATCATCCCCGACCCCTTTGCCATGCCTCCGATTGTTACCGTCTTTCCCCGAAATTCAAATTGAACGGCAATTTCTTTTGAATATGTATCCGTTGTCATAATTGCTTCTGCCGCATCCGCGTGCGCTTCTTTGCTTAAAAGAGGAACAACACCGGTTATCCCTTTTTTAATCTTATCCATAGGAAGGGGAATGCCGATTATCCCCGTAGAGGCAACGATTACATTCTGTGAACGAATACCCAATGCCTCCGCCGCCTTATCAAGCATCTCAAGAGCATCCTCTTCACCTTTTAGACCCGTGCAAGCGTTGGCATTTCCGCTATTTGTAACCACTGCCTGGCAAATTCCGTTGCGGGTATTACAGCGGCTAAAATGCACAGGAGCTGCCGCCATTTTATTTGTTGTAAAAACTGCCGAGGTTTTGGCTGAAACTTCCGAAAAAATGACAGCAACATCCTTTTTTCCGCTTGCTTTTATCCCGCAAGAAACTCCCGCAGCCTTAAAGCCAACAGGAGCCGTTACTCCACCTTTTATTACTTTTGTCTTAGACATAATTTCCTCCATCTTGCTCATCACCAGCTGTCAGCCAATCTAAACGTTTTTGGTTTCCCTGAAGTCTGGCGGCTGAGGGCTAAATCCCCTTACCCTTACCCCTTCTTTCTCCTGTTTTATTCTCTCTACTTTACTATTCTCTCTGCTCTAAGCTCTATGCTTTCAACTATCTGCCATCCGCCATATGCCATCTGCTGCTTTTAAGGTACAAGCCCTACTACCTCCAACCCTTCTTTCTCATCAAATCCACACATTAAGTTCATATTTTGAATTGCCTGACCGGAAGCTCCTTTAACTAAATTGTCGATTGCTGAAATTACAATCACCTTACCCGTTCGCTCGTCAACTTCAAGTCCTATCTGACAAAAGTTCGAGCCGGTAACAGATTTAACTTCCGGGTAAACCCCTTTTGGCAAAATTTTAACGAAATAATCCTTTTTATAAAAATTATTATAGACCTTCAAGAGTTTTTCCGTTGAAGTATCCTCTTTTAACTTGCAACATATCGTGCTATAAATTCCCCTTGAAAAAGACGCAACGTGCGGAATAAAAGTGAGCCTTACCTCTTTCCCGGAAAATTTACCCATCTCCTGCTCCATCTCGGGGATATGCTGATGAGTCCCACCAACCTTATATGAACTTACATTCTCATCACAAGAACAATAATGAGTCCCCTCTTTGGCGCCGCGACCGGCCCCCGAAACTCCGGTAAGGGCATCAATTATAATATTATCCTCAAAAATTAAATTTTCCTTTAGAAGAGGTGCTACCCCCAATATTGAACCGGTAGGATAACAACCCGGGTTGGAAACAAAATTTGATTTCTTAATTTCTTCCCGATTTATCTCACAAAGACCATATGTAGCTTTTCCAAGAAGCTCGGGATGTTTGTGAGTCATTTTGTACCAGCTTTCATAGATACCTTTTTCAGGAAAACGAAAATCGCCACTTAAATCTATAACCTTTCGGTTGTCTCCTAAAAGCCCGGGGACAACATCCATGGCTGTTCCGTGAGGAAGAGCAATGAAGAACACCTCGGCTTTTTTCTTTGCAACATCTAAATCAAACTTTTCAAACGTAAGATCGTATATGCCGTAAAAATTAGGGTAAAGAGCCGAAACTTTTTGACCCGCATATTTGTTTGCCGTCACATAAGATATTTCCACTTCGGGATGGTTTGTAAGCAACCGCATCAACTCGGCGCCAGTGTATCCCGATGCTCCTACTATTCCGACTTTAATCATCTTGCTCTCCTCATTTTTTTTATTATATTGACATTATATACACGAAACTTGAATATTTGTCAATAAATATTCAAGTTTTAGAAATAAAATTTCTTTATTTTTGGGTTAATACTAAAAAAGTGTTGGTTTTTCCTTATTTATTACAACGCTTACGTACCAATAAAGGTAAGCTTTCCTTCTTCGTCTTAATTTACACAAAAACACCTCTTGCCCCTTTATTTTTCGGTATTTATCTATTCCAACTGTCATTACAAAAACTCCGACGTTACGTTAAATGACAGAGCAGTCTCTAGAAATTGCTCTGTTTATGAGATTGCTTCGGTCGCTACGCTCCCTCGCCGTGCCTACCAGTAGGCACGGCAAAGTAATCTGGAGATTGCCGCGCTCCGCTCGCAATGACTTCTTATTAGTTAGTTGTTTAAGCTCTCTGCTCTCTGCTCTCTGCTCACATCTTTTAACTCCACTCTTGCTTTTGTCGAACGTATGTTCTATATTGGCTTTATCATGGTAGAGATAGATGAGCCCGTTGAGGTAATCGCCATCTTCAAAAAGGGCAGAGTAAAACCGGCTAAAATAAATTGGAACAATAGGATATGCCGCGTTAAGAAAGTAACCGGCGCCTGGAAAAGCTCGCGCGGAAACGCGGAAATTCTTCATTTGAGTTTGGTGATGGAAAGTGGGAGTTACTTCGAAGTTTCCTTCAATACCAAAACCTATATTTGGCATCTCGAAAAACTGGAAGCTGCCTTCTAACCGTATTGTAATGCACGTGGATATGAACTCATACTTTGCCTCCGTGGAGCAGGCCCACAGACCTCTCTTAAAAGAAAAACCTGTGCTGGTTCTGGCCGATCCTTGCGGAACGCCAAAAGGGAGGCGCTCGGTGGTGGCCGCGGCAAGTTACGAGGCAAAAGTAAAGGGGGTTAAAGCCGGCATGCCCACATTTGAAGCCTTAAAACTGGCCCCAAATGCCATCCTAATTGGCGGAAATCCCCACAAATATGCCACGTTCTCCAGGCATTTTTTAAAAATCTTTGAAAAATACACCGATTTGGTTGAGCCTTACTCCATCGATGAGGCATTTTTAGACGTCACAAAAACAGCAAAGCTTTTTGGAGACGCAAAGCAAGTGGGAAGACGCATAAAAGATGAGATTAAAAAAGAGCTTGGGATAACCTGTTCGGTGGGAATCGCCCCTAATAAGCTCGTGGCCAAAATGGCCTCCAACTGGCAAAAACCGGATGGTTTGGTCATAGTGCTACCGGATGAACTGCCGGAGCGTCTTTGGAGTCATGCGATTGAGGAGATACCTGGAATTGGCCCTCGAAGAAAAATTAAATTGAATGCCCTTAGTATAAGAACCATCGGAGAGCTTGCCAAAACTTCGCCAGATCTTTTAAGAAAGCGTTTTGGAATAACAGGACAATATATGTATAACGCCGCATGGGGATTGGATGATGGGCAAGTTAAACCGATGGAGGATAACCCTCTGCCCAAATCGTTAAACAGATCGATAACGCTTAGCAAAAACACAATGAGCCCCACCATTTTAAGGGCAACTTTCCTTACCCTTTGCGATAAAGTAACTTATCGGCTAAGACAACAAGGGCTGCTTGCAACAAGAGTTGGGTTAATACTTCGATTTTCGGATTTAACCTTTTCCTCCAAACAAAGAAACCTCGGCTTTTCAACATCGGATACGAAGGTGATTTTCAGGGAAGTTACAAAAATTTTGAAAGGATATTTTCCCCTTCGCCTACCCGTTCGCTTGGTTGGCGTAACCGTATCCGGAATCATCGCCGAAGAATACCTCCAACCCTCCCTCCTTCCTGAATTTGAGAGAGATAAAAAGATGTATAAGACGGTGGATAAGATTAAAGAAAAGTTTGGAGAAGAGTGTGTGTTTTATGGAGGAATTTTTCCGGCTCAAAAGTATTTGAGCCATAGATTGCCAGAAAATAAGTAGTGTTAAAAAGCTACTCATTTTCCTTTCTTAAAAATTCACTCTCTTCGTTTTCTTGCTCGCCCAAGAAAACGAACCAAAAGACGAAGGAATTTTGTAAAATCTACAAATGTTGAGATTAATAAAGAGATTTTATCGAAATTCCTGAGCTGGGCGGCCGATCATTTTTTTACGGCTCCAAAATAACGGTTGTTCAGGCGCCTGCAGAACTCCCCCTCGTTTCACTCCGGGGTCAGACAGCTTCGGCTTATTCCCCGAACAACCTATTTTTACGCCTAAAAACGATATGGCAATTGGTAAATAGCTGACAGCTTATGATGGATAGTGGGAAGCAGAGAATGAAAAGTTAAGGCTAAAATTAAAGGGTAGAAGGTTTGGAAATAGAGGATCGCTTGCGAATAATTCGCGGGAAGTTTAAAAAGTAAAATTTAATGGGATTTTATATAACGGTTTGCGTGTTCACAAAGAAACGAAGGCATTTGGGTGAGCGTAGCAAACCGCAAATGCGCTGTTATGTGATAGATTTTATGAAAAATCAGATAGAGATTTTTTTATAATTCTAATTATTTTTTCAAATTGTTCGGGATTGATGTTGATTTCTTCTCCTTCTTTAAACCATTTTAGAATTTTACACTTTTTCATTTCATGATTCCCGGTGCCTTTATGTTTTAATATTGAGTTTCTTAAGTATCTAATATCTCCCATAATATCGAATTTTATCTCGTTTTCTTCTATGTTTAGCTGTTTAGCAATTTTTTTTCGATAGTAGTCCCAGTATTGAAAAATAAGTACAATACACAAATTTGCTATTGTCTTGTAATTTTCCCCATCTTTATTGATTCTTTTTTTAAGTTCACTTTGTGTGCAAGAATATTGAAAGTTATTTTTATCCATTTCTTTATCATCTTTTGCATAATTAAATGCCAATTCATCTAAGACATCTACTGGCAAATTTGTTTTCTCACTAACAAATTTTTGTGCATTAATCATTGATTTTAAAAATTCTTGAAATGCAGATATTGTATCGCGATAAAATCCGTATATTTCATCTACAATCTGGAGAAATTCCAGTACTTCTTTTTCTTCTTTTATTAAGCTTTCTTTTCCCATAAAATTTTTCGCCTGACTCGTTTCTATACGAATTGTTTTCGCAAAAGATACATCGATTTACATAATATGCGAATTTATTCTTCTTAATCCACTTTACGAAACCCTAATCTCGGCTCCCAAATTCTTCTCAAGACCGGCGATAACCCGTTCCTGAACCCTCATTACTTCCTCGTCGGTTAGGGTTCTATCAGCTGCCCGGTAGGTTAACGAATAAGCTAAACTCTTCTTGCCCGTAGGTATATTTTTTCCGGTATATAAATCAAATAATCTAACTTCTTTTAACAATTTACCCCCGGTCGTGCGAACAACTTTTATAATTTGTTCATTGGATACTTTTTCATCAACAATTAAGGAAACATCTAAAGAAATGCCGGGATAACGGGGAATCTCCGAGAAGCGAGTAATCGACTTTGTATGAGAAACAAGTACATCAACAAAAAACTCAAAAACTACAACTTTATTTGGAAATTCATAAGCAGTATTGACTTTGGGGTGAACTTCACCCAAAATTCCGGCCACATCACTATTTATAAACAACTCGGCACATTTTCCGGGATGAAAAGTCGGGTGCAATGCCCTTTGCAAGAACCAGTCTTCAATTCCTAAACTGTCAAGCAAGCTTTCGATTGCCCCTTTGATGCTAAAGAAGTCTATTGGCTGCTCTTTGCCAAACCATTGTCCCTCACTCCAAGAGCCGGTGGCTGCGCCACCTACCATAAGCAGCTCATCAGGCAATTCTTTTTCCGAGACGGGGCGAAATACCCTTCCCATCTCAAAAACCTGCACATTATAAATATTGCGGTTTACATTCCTTTTAACGACATCCAATAAACCGGGAATAAGAGTTGTTCTAAGCACCGATTGATCTTCACTCAAAGGGTTCTTAAGCGAGATATATGTAGCAAGCGGATGTTCTTTATTCAACCTTATCTTGTCGTAGAAATTTGGAGTGACAAAACTATAATTTATGGTTTCCCAAAAACCCGAAGAGATAAGAGAATTTTTAATGCGCTTTTCTATTTTCTGAGAAAGACTTAAACCTCCCTGTTTCCCGCTGCTTTCAGGCAAAGTGGATTGAATGCGATTGTATCCGTAAATGCGACCAATCTCCTCCACCAAGTCTATCTCGCGTTCCAAATCGGGCCTAAACGTTGGAATAAGCACATTTAGCTGGTTGTCTTGCTCCGCTTTTGAAGCCTCAATCTCCAAACTTTCCAAGATTTTATCCACCTCGCCCGCCGGTAAATCTGTGCCTAAAATTTTGTTTACGCGATTAACACGCAACTTCATCGTTCTAGGATTTATTATTTTGGGATAAACATCAATTAACCCCTTCAACACTTTGCCGTCCGCAAACTCCGCCATAAGTTGAGCAGCCCTGTTAGCGGCAAACACCACTCCATTGGGGTCCGTTCCTCTTTCAAATCTAAGAGAAGACTCAGAAATTAATCCTAAACCTCTTGAGGTTCGCATTATATTTGTGGGCTTAAAGTGGGCTGATTCAAGCAAAATCGTGGTTGTGCTTTCAGATACTTCTGATGAAGCTCCCCCCATTACCCCCGCCAAAGCAACCGGACCGGATGAGTCAGCTATGACAAGCATGGAATCATTGAGCTGTCTCTCCATATCATCCAAAGTTAAGATGGTTTCATCATTTCCGGCGCGCCTTACAATAATTTTTCCATCCTTTAATTTCTCATAATCAAAAGCGTGAAGTGGCTGGCTCGTTTCCCACATTACATAATTTGTGATATCGACAATGTTGTTTATCGGCCTCAAGCCAACTGCTTTAAGCCGTTTCTGAAACCACTGTGGTGAAGGACCAATTTTCACATCTTTTATAATCCGAGCCACATATCGAGGACAAAGGTCAGCATCCATTATCTCAACACCGGCAAAGTCATTTGCTAACTCATTAGCTTCTTCGATTTCAATCGCCGGTTTTTTAAGTTCTCCTCCGGTAATTGCCGCAACTTCTCTTGCAACACCAATCATTCCCATACAATCCGGGCGGTTTGGCGTTATCTCAAGCTCCAACACAACGTCCTCAAGATTTAGCGCCTTACCGAGTTTCTCTCCAACTTTAAGGTTAGAATCTAAAATCATAAGCCCGCTTGTATCTTCGCCTAAATTCAGCTCAATTTCCGAGCACATCATACCCCAAGATTCAACACCCCGTAACTTTGCCTTCTTTATCTTTATCCCATTTGGCAAAACGGTGTCAACTAAGGCAACGGGCACCTTATCGCCCTTTTTCATATTTTTAGCGCCACAGACAATTGTAATGTCCTCCTCAACACCTGCGTCGACCTGACATACAACCAGCTTGTCAGCATTTGGATGCGGCTCAATCTTCCTTATCTGTCCGACCACAATATTTTCGAGACCCTTCCCCAAATATCGAACGGATTCAACTGCCGTACCACTTAAATTTAATCTTTCAACAAGCTCTTCAACCGACATGTTGAAATCTACATAATCTTTAAGCCAATTTAGTGAAACCCTCATTTAAACCCCCAATTAGTTATTAGTTAATAGTTGTTAGTTATTAGTTGATTGGAAATTAAGATATTCACTTCGTCAAATATAGTTCACTCCCCGCTAACGACTACCGACTCCCAACTAGTTATCTAGAACTGCTCTAAAAATCTTAAGTCATTTTCATAAAACAACCTTATATCATTTACCCCATATTTGAGCATCGCGATGCGCTCTACCCCCATACCAAAGGCAAAGCCGGACACTTCCTCGGGATCATAACCAACCTCGTTTAAAACATTTGGGTCAACCATCCCCGCCCCAAGTATCTCAAGCCATCCAACACCTCCGCAGACCCTGCAACCTTTTCCATTACACATTATGCACGAGACATCCACCTCAACACTCGGCTCGGTAAATGGAAAGAAGTGAGGCCTAAGCCGCACCTCTCTATCTGCCCCAAATATTTGTTTAGCAAAAGCTTCCAAAGTGCCTTTTAGGTCTCCAAATGTTATATTTTTATCCACCGCAAGCCCCTCAACCTGGTGAAACATTGGAGAGTGGCTTGGATCGGGGACATCCTTTCTATAAGCTTTGCCTGGAGCAATTATGTAAACAGGGGGGAGTGTTTCTTTCATTACCCTAACTTGAACCGGTGAAGTATGCGTGCGTAAAAGAACACCGTCTTTTTGCGTATACAAAGTATCCATCAAAGACCTTGCAGGGTGGTCGACAGGTGTATTTAACGCATCAAAATTGTAATATTCAGTCTCAACTTCGGGGCCTTCCGCGACTTTATAGCCCAATCCAATGAAGACATCAGTTATTTCGTCGATTATTTGTGTAATTAAGTGCCTTTTCCCAGCAGGAGAACGTTTGCCGGGAAGAGTGATATCTATAACTTCTTCTTCTAATTTTCGTTTTAAAACCTCGTTTTCCAATTCCTTTTTTCTTTTATTTATTATATTTTCCATAAATTGACGCACTTCGTTGGCTTTTTTGCCAATAGCAGGCCTTTCTTCAGAAGACAAATCTCCCAATGACTTCAATATGGTTGTTACCTTCCCCTTTTTGCCCAGAAAAGAAACTCTTGCGGATTCTAGCCCCTCTAAAGAAGAAGCGTCAGAAATCTCATTTTGGCCCTCTTCTTTAATTTTCTCCAGCTCATTTAATACAGACAATCCTACCCCTCCCAGTTAAAAATAAATTCCTACTCACCTAACAACCCCCCCCGTTCCCACCTAAAGATAACGGGAGAGAAAAAAACAAAATCCCCGTCCTAAAAGGACGAGGATTAACCCGCGTTACCACCTTGCTTCCCCCCGATTTCATCAGAGAGCTCTCTTGCCCCGTAACGTAGAGCCCACGTTGAAACTTACTTACAGTTCAGCTTCAAAGCTCCGGAGTGAACTTCAATCAACATACCTTTAGCAGCACTTCCAGCTAAAATGCCACCTCTCTTTAAAAGGAAAAATTTGATCTACTCTCTCCTTCACAGCTCCTTATATAAAACCAATACCCTTATAATCTTTACAGATTAAGCCCCTAATTTTTCTTTAGCCAAAGAAGCCACTTTTGCAAAAGACTCGGGATCGCTTACCGCCATATCAGAAAGCATTTTACGATTTATATCTATATCTGCCAGTTTTAAACCATTAACCAACTTGCTATACGATAAACCATTTTCTCTAGCCGCAGCATTTATTCTTATTATCCAAAGTTTTCTAAAATTCCTTTTTCTTGCCTTGCGATCTCTGTATGAATAGACCAAAGAGTGCGTAACTTGTTCTTTAGCAGCCCGATAAGTACGACTTTTTGCCCCATAATATCCTTTTGCAAGCTTTAATACCTTTCTTCTTTTCTTTTTTGCATGAACAGCCCTTTTTACTCGTGGCACCTATTACAACCTCCTTACAATCATCTACTTTGATACAATAAGTTTTTTAATTCTTTTTGTATCCGCAACATCCACAATAGTTTCTTGCCCCAATTTTCGTTTTCTTTTGGGAGATTTTTTCTCTAAAATATGACTTTTGTGGCTCCTACACCTAACAACTTTTCCGGAACCCGTTAACCTAAATCTTTTTGCCGCACCCCTATGGGTTTTCATCTTTGGCATCTAAATCCATAACCCCTTTCACACAACTATTCCAAACAATTACTTAGATGGACTGCTTATCGGAGCAACAACCATCACCATATTGCGACCATCTAACTTCGGCTTGGATTCTACGGTTCCCAATTCCTGAAGTTCATCGGCCAACTGATTCAATATTTCCCTACCAAGATTGGTATGTGTCATTTCTCTGCCTCTAAACATCATTGTAACTTTGACCTTATTTCCGTGACTTAAAAACCGTTCAATGTGTTTTTTCTTGGTCTCATAATCATGTTTACCAATCTTTGGCCGAAATTTTATCTCTTTGATAACTGTAAATGTTTGACGTTTTTTAGCCTTTTTTGCTTTTTGCTCCTGCTCGTATTTATACTTTCCGTAATCCATAATCTTGCACACAGGAGGATTAGCCTGAGGAGCAATCTCAACCATATCCAAATTTTTTTCTTTTGCTATCGCCAAAGCTTCTTTGGACGTTTTTATACCAAGCTGTTCGCCCTCTTCAGAAATTAACCTTACCTGCGGGGATCGAACCTGTTCGTTTACACGAACTCTTATGCTTATCGCATTCACCTCCTAAAAACTAACCACTTACTGCTTTTTCTTTATGTAACTATAAAAAAAGGATGGCGCATGCCACCCTTTTTACTTCTAAAACTAACCTTATGAGCAACTTTTGCGCTATAAGGTGAGAAGCGGATGGCTTCTTCTTTTATCCAGAGAATAATCCTTTGGATTATATATTTTCAAAGTGGAAGTATACCTTCTTAGATTGAAAATGTCCAGTCTAAACTACAATTTCTCTTTTATCTCCTTCGTTAATTCTTTCAAAAATTCTTGCAATGATATTCCCCGTCTATCTTTACCGCTTTTGTCACGAACTGCAATGCATCGCGTTTCAATTTCTTTATCCCCAACGATAATCATGTAGGGAATCTTCTTCATTTGCCCATCGCGGATTTTCTTATTAATTGATTCGCTTCTCAAATCCGCTTTAACTCGAATACCTTCCTTTGAAAGTTCAGAAACTATCTCGTTTGCATAATCGTTGTGACGATCGGCAATCGGGAGAACCGTCACTTGAACCGGCGCAAGCCAAAGTGGAAAAGCTCCCGCATAATGTTCGATTAAACACCCCATGAATCGTTCAATCGAACCAAGAATAGCTCTATGTATCATAATCGGCCGATGCTCTCGATTGTCTTCACCCATATAAGTCACATCAAAACGTTCAGGGATATTAAAATCAACTTGAATTGTAGAACATTGCCAGGCTCTCCCTAGGGCATCTTTAATTTTTATATCTATTTTGGGCCCATAAAAAACACCTTCCCCGGGATCTATCCGGTAATTCAACCCAGCATTATCAAGCGCTTTTTTTAGTGCCACCGTAGCTTGTTCCCAATGTTCTAAAGTGCCGACATATTTCTCCGGCCTCGTTGAAACATAAATTTCATACTCTTTAAATCCAAATGTTCGTAACATATAAAGAACAATGTCTAAAATTTTTAAAATTTCATCTTCAATTTGACTTGGTCGGCAAAAAATGTGAGCATCATCTTGGGTAAATCCCCTCACCCTTAAAAGACCATGCAAAACCCCCGACCTCTCATAGCGATAAACCGTGCCCAATTCAGCCCAACGCAGTGGCAATTCTTTGTAACTGCGGGTCCTCGATTTATAGATGAGGATATGAGCCGGACAGTTCATCGGCTTAACTACATACTCTTGTTCGTCTACTTTCATGGAAGAATACATATTTTCGCGGTAAAAATCCCAGTGTCCACTGGTTTTCCAGAGATCAACTTTTGCAATGTGAGGAGTCATTACCATCTCGTAACCGCGCTTTAAGTGCTCATCGCGCCAAAAATCTTCAATAATTTTTCGCACCAAAGCTCCATTGGGGTGCCAAAGGACAAGCCCTGTTCCAAAATCGTCGCTTATACTGAATAAATCCAATTCTTTACCCAGTTTTCTATGATCTCTTCTCGCAGCTTCTTTTTGTCTATAAATAAACGCATCCAGCTTCTTGGAATCATCAAAAGCCGTCCCGTAAATTCTTTGAAGCATCGGCCTCTTTTCGTCCCCGCGCCAATAGGCCCCCGCGATACTTAATAATTTAAAGGCCTTAAGTTTCCCGGTTGAAGGAATATGTGGGCCACGGCATAAATCAGTAAAATCTCCATTCCGATATATCTTAACAGTATCGTCCTCTATCACCTCAATAAGCTCAATTTTATAAGGCTGATTAAGTGAATTAAAAAGTTCTATTGCCTTTTCTTTCGACATCTCCTCACTCGTAAACGGCAAGTTGCTCTGTATTATTTTTTTCATTTGTTTTTCAATCTTTGTTAAATCATCAGGAGTAAGAGATTTTTTTAAATCAAAATCATAGTAGAATCCATCTTCAATAGCCGGACCTATTCCAAATTTTGCCTCGGGATAAAGTTCGCTAACCGCTTGAGCCATAACATGAGAAGCACTGTGACGATAAATATCGGTGCCCTCTAAAGACGAGAAAGTAACTATTTCAACGGTAGAATCTTCCAAAATAGGGACACTTAAATCAACCAATTCTCCGTTTATTTTACCCGCCAATGCATCTTTGGCGAGTCGATGACCAATTTTTTCCGCTATTTCAAAAAGAGTAATTCCTCTTTCAACTTCCATGCCCGAACCATCAGGAAGAGTTGCTTTTATCTTTTCTCCCACCGTAAACCTCCTAAAAGAATAATGGGGTAATTATAACATAGCAATTGAAACCTGAAGGGAGAAATGAGATAAATTATGATTTTTTTGCCAATTTCAATTACGTTATTTATCTTACTTATCTTACTTTTACCAATTTTAATTTTTCTCTTGCGTCTACAAATTATTTAAATTGCCTTTTATGGAGTCCCACGGGCAAGCCTGTGGTACCCTTTATCATGCTCAACCAAGCGACATCCGTTCGACTGAGCGCTCACGGCAAGCCTGAGCAAAGAGTATTTCATCAGACCGGTCTGGTTTAACAGGCCTGCATCAAGTGCCTGGCACCCACGGCTAAAGCCGTGGTGCTCCTGCGTCGAAGGATAGATTGGGCATGAGTCTCCCACAATGGGAGTTGTGTTCTTCTTGTTTTCTCTGTTGGGAAGCTCAATTAACATACCGATCATAAAAAGAAAGGTTCCCGTAGCGATAAAACCGGAGCTTAGTATCATCCCGGCTCTTTTTGGTCCCCACATTCCAACCGTGGAAAAACAAATTTTAGCAATAAATTTAGGGGAAGCGATAATTCCTCTGCTGCTTTGTTTGTACCTTTTCACTAAAATTTTACTTATCGAAACGATAGTTTCTACAACCGTGATAATAATCGTTGCAAAATTGTTAAGTAGGCCAATCAGGGGAATAGGAATAGTTCTTCCCGCTTTTATTCCTCCCCCATTATTTCCACAACACCGGCTTTAATGCTTACCCCGGACAACCCGGCACCCACTGGTTATATATCAGGAGTACTCGAACCTTAACAGCGCCGATATCTTAAATCTACCTGCTTTATTAAAGATGAGAGCCGGGAATAATAAGCATATGTGGAGCAAGAATGATTGATGGAATTTATCTTGTAGGAATAATTGCCATTTTGTTAGCCTAAAACACAATACATTTAATTAACGTCAAGTGGTCAGACAAAACAACACGGTTCCCGTTAAGCAACGTTGCAACGCTACAAAAAAATACAAAATGAGAAGTATAGCTAAAATTGTGACCATTTTACCCAAAACCGATAAGCCTTTAAACCATTCTAAAAACTTTTGCATGGCTTTTCCCCTAAACTAAATAAACCATGAACGCTATCAATGAAACATACCGGGTTTTCTCTCATCCTTGTCTTATTGTTATTATTCTTTCCTTTCACCTTTATTTCCTGTTTATTTATTGGGTTTATTTTTAAAACCACGCAAAAAATTAAAAATGGGTTTAAACAACTCGGGCAAAAAAATGAGATTGCCGCGCTCCGCTCGCAATGACTTCTTATTAATTGGTTGGTTTGCTTATTAAAAGTTTTTTTATATTTTAAACTGCATGCTCTCCGTTTTTAACCATCAGCCTGCCCGCCAATGCCTAACGGCATCATAGGCGTAGGCGGGCAGGTGGCGGGCACAAGATATCTACCAGATGAACTTGGAGTGAAGCAGAAGGTCGTTTTTAGGAGTCTGCCAGCCGATAAACCGAATAAACCGGTGATTTAGAGTACTAATAAACTTCTCTTTAATGACTTGCCATAAGCGAACGAAGTGAGTCGAATGGTGAAGATGACAGGGAATTTCATGTAATAAAACGTAAAAAGTTGTTACACAACTTCACGTTCCTGCCCCATGATGAAATTCTTTCAGAATTTCATTTTACAGGGTGGTGGGCGCTACTGGACTTGAACCAGTGACCCCTTCCGTGTCAGGGAAGTACTCTCCCGCTGAGCTAAGCGCCCAAAAAACCAGTCAAAAGTCAAAATTATATTTAATCTTTTTCTACTAACTCTTGACTATCCGCCTTCGGTGACTTGGAGGCGGCGAGCGGATTTGAACCGCTGAATGGAGGTTTTGCAGACCTCTGCCTTACCACTTGGCTACGCCGCCAATTAAGTATAAAGTCTGTTAGTCGGGAGTCGGGAGTTTCTTGGTTTATAGTCTCTTCATCCCCACCCGTTTTATACATATGCATTAGTAGGGTGCAACTGGAAAAAAGGAGCAACCCTGCTATCAAAGAACTTATTCTCTACAAGTTCCGCCCGCATTTGCTCAACGAAGCAGATAAACTGGAACGGAGTAAAATTACTATCACCCAAAACCACTACTTTTCCATGAGTATTCTGAGCGTTTGTATCCTCCTGAATTATGTCGCTAGCTTGCACTAGTCTTTAAACTCCTCACTCCCCACTATTCACTCACCGCTTTCAACGGTGTGGAGCGGAAGACGGGATTTGAACCCGCGACCCTCACCTTGGCAAGGTGATGCTCTACCACTGAGCCACTTCCGCATCTTTTCCAAAAGGTATTCTACCATTGAGAATTGGTCTTTGCAATTCAAAATTAAACTGCGTTAAAAAATTAAAAATATCAATTTTACCTGCCATTATTTTTTTCATGATTTCATCTTTAACAAATTTACTAAATTCCCAAGACTTGTTAACGTAAGAATTATTGAAAATGGATTTAATTAAAAATTATCTAAAAATATCTCTAATTTTGGTATCTATACCTATCTCGCCAATTTAGTTTCCATTAATTTTCTCATTATTTTAAGCAAAATACTGGATACTTTATATAAAACAAAGATTTTTTTAAAAACCCAACTTACCCGCTCTTTTCCAATTCCTTTTGATCAAGCAATTCTTTTAAATCCACTTCTTCCAAAGCACTTAAAAAAACTTCAGCAATATAGGGATCAAACTGCTTCCCCATATTTTTTTTCAGCTCCTTAACCGCTTCCTGAAAACTCATTGCCAATCTATAAGGCCTTGCTGAGGTCATAGCATCAAAAGAATCCGCAACAGCCAATATTCTGGCTCCCAAGGGTATCTCCTCCCCTTTTAAGCCAGATAGATAACCTTTACCATCGTACCTTTCATGATGATGGAGAACAATAGGAACAACTTCTTTAAGCTTTGGAACTCGACCAATTATCTTAATTCCTATTTCGGGATGAGTCTTTATTACGTCGTATTCCTCATTGCTTAAACTTGACGGTTTATTTAAAATTCCCTCTCTTACACCTATTTTGCCAATATCATGTAGCAAGCCCGCCGTTTTTAAAACCCCCTTATCTTCCTCCGAAAAACCAAGTTTATCAGCAATAATCATCGCGTATTTCGTAACATTTTCAGAATGACCTCTTGTATAAGAATCTTTGGCTTCAATTGTCTCGACAAATGCTTTAACGGTTTCAATATAAACTTCTTCCAATTCATCAAAGAGCTGAGCATTATATATTGAAACAGCCGCCTCACCCGTCAAAGTAGAAAGAAGCCTTAAGTCATCATCTATAAATTCCCGAGAAGAAATATTTCCGATATTTATGACCCCAATTACTTCTTCTTTTACTTTTAAAGGAACCGAAATGGCCGAGTAGAGTTCCTTCCGCATTTCGTGATTCTTAAAACGGGAATCACTTTCTACATCATTTAACAACAGGGGCTTACCTTTTTCAGCAACCCAACCGGCAATTCCTTCGCCCAACTTAAGATGTGTTCCTTTAACTATCTCCGGGCTTAATCCCCTTGATACTACAATTTTTAACTCATTATCATCTTTATCTAAAAGCATTATCGATCCAATATCCGCGCGCATGGTCTCAACTGAACAGTCAATAATGAAACTGAGTAAGTCGTTCAATTCTATGGTGGAACTCAAAACTTTGCTAACTTCATAAAGCGTTGAAAATTCGGCCGCTGCCTGACTTGTTTTTTTATATAAATGCTCCTTCTCTGTAACATCTTGTAACATCAAAATTGTACCCAAAAATTCGTTAGACGAATTCCTAACCGGGGCAAGATTACACCTTATTGTTTTTGACCCTTGAACTGATATCTGCATCTCTTTAACTGAGGACTCTCCTCCCTTAAATCGCCTCATCTGTTCCCTAACAACATCTCTTTTTTCTTTTGGATGGCAAAGCAATACATTTCTTCCAATTAAATCGATGGAATTTACCCCAAAAATCTCTCCGGAAACCCTGTTTGCAGTCACAATCTTACCTTTTTTATCCGTGGTTACTACACCTTCACCCATACTGGCAAACATCGCATCCAATTTGATTTTTTCGCTGTTCATCTTATCATAAAGTCTTGCGTTGTCAATTGCCGCAGCTATTTGATAAGCTATGCTTTCCAACAAAGAAACCTGTTTATCCGTAAGTTTCTTGTCCTTATCGGTTGCAAGGGCAAGTACTCCAACCACCTTATTTTTGGTAAGAAGAGGTAAACAAATTTGACTACGGATTTTTTCTGTTGGAAAGATAGTTGCGTAATCGTTGATTTTACAAATATCGTTAAAAACTTTTGATTTTAGCTCAAGCAAAGTTTTAACACATATACAATTTTCTGAGCCAACGTAATTGTTTTTTAAATCCTTATGACGCATGCCATAAATAGCTACGGGTTTTAATTTAATGTTTCGGAAAACCGGGCACTTAACACACTCCGCTATTTTTTCCTTAAATTTGCCCTGTATCTCATCTCGACAATGAGTCCCGCTAATGGTCCAACATTCCAAACTATCCGAATTATAAGCGGGGCAAGCATCGCAACTGCTACTATGATGCTTGCCCCGCTTATCCTGATAAACCCAACATCTGTTTAAACTTTTTTCACTCACCAAAAGAATGGCCCCGAATTGAGCCTCAGCAAGAGGCGCTATCACCTCGAGAATACGTTTTAAAAGACCGTCTAAATTTAGGGTTGAGCCAATAGCTTTAGAGACATTACATATAGTAGTTAATTCCTTAACACGACTCCTTGTTTGTTTATTTGCTAAAACCAGTTCTTGAGTCCTTTCTTTAACTTTGTCTTCAAGGGTCTCTCCCCAAAGCTCAAGTTCTCTTTGAGATTTTTCAAGTCTTCGAGTCATTTGATTAAATGAATTTGCAAGCGTTCCAAGCTCATCCTTTGATTTTATTCTCACCCTTTGCGACAAATCGCCGTCAACAATAACTTTTACCCCCTCATCCAATAAACGAATATCTTTTACAATACCCTTAGAAATAAAAAAACTAATTGCAAGACCAAAGAGAGCTATCCCAAAAGCAAAAAAGATCATGATATCACGGGAAGATTGTTGGGTTTTATTGGCACTTGCCAGTGTTAAATCAGCTCGCTCCTTGGTGTATTCCACCAATTTGTCTACGTTGACGGTCATTTCAATGGCAACCGCGTCCATTTCTTCCATCAAATTGCCGCTGATAGGATTTTCAACAGGATTATCTAAATTTAATATTTCATCTGCCTTTACTTTTAACTTAGATAAATCATCAACTCGGATTTCTTCTACAAGCTCTTTACATCTTGGACAACCAGTTACACTCACCACTTCACAAACTTCATTAAACTGTTTCTCCAAGTTCACCCATGCTCCCTTAAAAATGCTACGTTCAGCCACATCGCCATGAATAATGTAATCATGCGGAGGCATCAGGGTCTTCTGAAACTCCACATTCAACTCTTGAGCGGATTCTGCCATAGCCATCTTTTCAGAAATTTCAGCGGTGCTTTCATTGGCCTTTTTGATTCCCGTGTAACCTACAAAACCGCTCAAAACCATTAGAAAAACCAGCCCGAATATAACTAAGCAAAGTTTTTTTCCTATAGTCAAAAGAGTATCCTCTCGTTGAAGTTTAAAGAAGCCTGCTAGTTGTTTATCGGCTAATTTTTACATAACCTAAATAGGAAATTCTTAAAATAATCAATTATCTTTTTTTCGAAGCAACTCGGCCAACATATTTGCCGCTTCCTCCATGGTTGAAGGAAACCCTACATCAAAACCAACCTCTCGAAGCGCTGAGAATAATACTAAAAAATCGGGCGGCTGCATGTTGGCTTGATGTAAAACCTGAGGATTTAAGAAAATTTCCTTGGGATTTCCACGAGCTATAATATTTCCCCCGCTTAAAACATAAACTACATCCGCAATTTTTGATACCAAATTTACCTCATGAGTCGTAATAACAAGAGCGGATTTATGTTTGGCGTTTATCTCCGATAACAACTGAATTATTTCTTCTTTTGCTATTGGATCAAGCCCTTTGAATGGTTCATCCAAAACCAAAAGGACAGGATTTGCGATTAGCGCTCCCGCTAAAGCCACTTTCTTCTTTTCCCCGCCACTTAAGTAATGAGGAATTTTTCTTCTTAGATTGGCTATGCCCATTGTTTCCATCATTGCATCTACTCTTTCATCAACTTCGCCGGATGGAACACCTCGATTTCTTAAAGCAAAGGCGATGTCGTCTTCAACTGTCGGCCCTATTATCTGCTCATCAACATTTTGAAAAACCACTCCGATATTTAATATAACTTCATCAAATTCCTTCGTAGGAACTTTTCCAAAAACCTTAATTTCTCCTTCGGTAGCCTTCAAAAGTCCAATAATGTGAGCAAGCAAAGTGGTCTTTCCTGAGCCATTAGAACCAAGAATCACCACTTTTTCGCCTTCATGAACAACAAAATCCAAACCGCAGACACTTACCTCTGTTGCATCAGGATAGACATGTTTTAAACACCTTACTTTGACTATTTCATTCATCCAAAAATCCCTACCCCCAAAAGAGCTGCTACACTCAAAATTAATGGAGCAAAATCATATTTTGAGAAACAACGCAAACTCCTATATTTAGCCATACCACCCTTATACCCTCGAATAGCCAAAATTTCCGAGCTTCGACTGCTCAAATCCACAGCATGAATAAAGAGGACTCCTAAGATATCTCCCAAACTCTTCAGGTTTGTAAATATCTTTCGAGGAGAAAGTCCTCTTTTAACTTTAACTGCCATAGTTAAATTCTTTAATTCCTTAAGAAGAATAAAAAAAGAACGGTAGGTCATAAACAAACTATCAGCTATTAATTTTGGAAGAAAATGAGCAAGGACCGCAAATATATCAAAATAATTCGTCGTAGTCAGCACGATGAGAACCGACAAAGCAGCCGTAACAGCTTTTAAAATTATCGTAAGGGGCCAAAGAAAAGAACCGGAAATCTGGCTAACGGCAAAAATAATGGCGAAAACCGCTACATAAAAAGTCATAGCAAGAATTTTTAAAACGGGCTGTCTCAGTATTTTTAACAACAGGAGTAGAAACAACAAAAGAAATGCAAGAAAAGATGGCCTGTTAGACATTATTATTGCAATAATAATCGACATAGAAAAAATCATCTTTGGCACCGCAGAAGCCTTATGAAAAAAGCTATGCCCATTTGAAGCAAGATAATCAATAAAATATAGGTCCAATTATCTCTCCCTCTCATAAAATAAATCAGGTTTTACTCGACCCATAAAACCAATTATTGCCGAAGTTATCAAACTCTCTATCACCCAACCAATAAAAGCAAAAGGAATTATAATTTTAGCGAACTTAATCAGCGAAATTTCTGCAAGTTCTTCTTGCGAATCCACCTGATGATTGTGCTCTTCTAATTGTGTTTGATGATTATGCTCGTGGTGATGTAGAAACTTAGCTGGGTTAACTTGAGTTATCCCTACTATGCCCATCATAAGTGCGGTAGACAGAGCAAGCGCAAAAAATGTCGCTATCAAAGCTGAGATATTAATTCTTAAAAAACTACGAAGTGCCCCAAAAAACAAGAATCCAAAAACTGTCTCGCTTCCTATTATCAGAGAGTTCAGCCCTATAACGGTAACTCCGCCATGACCTATAAGCGCAAGGATTAAATTAACTATAAAAGCAGAAATAAACCCGGCCCAAGGACCAAGAATTATTCCAACCAAAACGCTTAAATTTAAATGATATCCTATGCCGATGGGAAGCGGAACCGACATTCCCAGCAACATAACAGCACTAATAATACCGATGCGGGGGACGAGTTTTTGAATATCCTTTTTTCTAAGCATAAATAAAGAAAGGCCAATGATTAAACCCGTAACAATAAAACCTATTAATAGCCAAATCGGATCAATTATTCCATCCGGAATATGAAGATGTGACACATTTACTCCCCCTTTAACACAATTAGCTCTTGGCTTGTTTCAAATTAAAAAGTAAAATTCCGTGCCTGCTGTAAAGGTTACACGCTTAGCAGACACTTCCCCCTCCGGCCAATCATTAAACGGTAACCATGTCTTTTGATTTCCCTCTCGATTTTAATAACAACCTCTTACTCTCCTCAAAGGTTTCAACCGGTTTCTTTCCCATGTTTCGATAGCCTTGATGCGACCGCTCGTGGTTATAGTAATAAAGCCAGACGTCAAGGTCCTTTTGAAGCTCATCTA
>DFBH01000059.1 GCA_002366545.1 Candidatus Oleimmundimicrobium americanum
GAATTCGGTTATAATTTAAGGAATTGGCAGGACGGTTTGAAAGATTATCTGGCAGAAAAGAACCCTAAGAACTAATTGGTTTAAAATTGATTATGAGATTGAGAGGGATGGAAATTGAATCTTTGTTTTATCGGCTCCGGTTATGTGGGGCTTGTATCGGCAGCGTGTTTTGCCGACTTAGGCCACGAAGTTTTTTGTGTCGACAAAGATAATGTAAAAATTGAAAGTTTAAAAAAGGGTATCATTCCTTTTTACGAGCCGGGGTTAGGTGAGCTCGTTAAAAAAAATGTTAAACAAGGACACTTAAAATTTACCAAAGATTTAAAAGAGGCTCTAATTCCTTCCAACATAATCTTTATAACCGTTGGGACTCCCTCTTTGCATGATAGACGAGCCGATTTGTCTCAAGTTAAAGCCGTTGCTTTTCAAATCGGGCAAGTGATGGATGGCTATAAAGTAATTGTTAATAAAAGTACCGTTCCGGTAGGCACGGCAGATTTGGTTACAAAGATTATCCGGGAAAATCAGGCCGAAGAAATACCCTTTGACGTGGTGTCTAATCCCGAATTTTTGCGGGAAGGTAACGCTATCTATGATTTTATGAATCCCGATAGGGTAGTTATAGGAACCTCCTCTGAAAAAGCAAAGGCTATTATGGAAAAACTTTACTCTTCCTTTCCTAATGTAATATTTACCGATGTTCGAAGTGCGGAGATGATAAAGTATGCCTCCAACGCGTTTCTTGCAACCAAGGTATCTTTCATAAATGAAGTTGCGAACCTGTGTGAAAAAGTGGGGGCTGATGTAAACGAGGTTGCCAAGGGAATGGGCTCCGATAAAAGGATTGGCCCAAGCTTTTTGAACGCGGGCATGGGTTTTGGGGGCTCTTGTTTCCCGAAAGACATAAAAGCACTAACTCAGATTGCAAGAGAAAACGAGTGCGAAATGAAAATAGTTTCAGCGGTTATAGAGGTAAACCAAGAACAAAAACTCCGTCCCATTCAAAAAATTAAGGATATTTTAGGTGATATTCGGGGCAAAACAATTGGAATTTTGGGTCTTTCTTTTAAACCGGATACCGATGATATACGGGATGCTGCTTCNNGACCCTGTAGCGACTTCTAATATGAAAAAGATGTTTCCAAAGTTGATGTATTTTGAAGATGTTTATGAGACAGGTAAGGATTGTGATGCTTTAATTCTGGTAACGGAGTGGGATGAATACAAGAAAATTGATTTTAAAAAAGTAAAAGATTTAATGAAAAAGCCGATAATAGTAGATGGACGTAATTTGTTTAATCGAGAAGAACTTGAAAAGCTTGGTTTTCATTACAAGGGTATCGGTAGATAGAGGCAGTATCTAAGTCCCCGTCATTGCGAACGACCTGCCCGCCAATGTTTGACGGCATCATAGACGTAGGCAAGCGGGAGTGAAGCAATCTCATAAATGGCGGATGGCTTATGGCTGATGGCAGATAGCAAATAGCAGATGGTTTGAACTATCAGCTATCGAGCGAACGGTAGTGAGCGAGCCATCGGCTATCGAGGCCGTAAGGCCGGGCTATTTGACAGACAGGTTGTTTTGTTGAAAAAATGTTTGGTTATTGCTATTGTTTTCCTTAGGGATACTTTAGGTAAAGGAGGATGTTAAAATGTTAAATGTGCTTGGGTTACCCTTTATCGGAACCGATAAACTTCGAAAAAAATTAACTTCTCTCATAAAAGCCTTAAAGAAAGAGCAAGGCGAGGTAATTGTTACACACCGGGGCGAGCCGGTGGCGGTGCTAACCAGCATTGATAGATATTTGGAGGAGCAGCAAGCTTTTAAGGAATTTTCTGACCCGAGTTATATTAAAGCTCTTTTGGAAGCGAAAACTGAGATTAGAGAAGGAAAGGGCATTCCTGCTGAAGAGGTTTTCAAAAAGAAAGGACTTTAAGTGTACCAGGGGATTTTTTCTCGAAGAGCTGAAAGAGCATATTTTAAGTTGCAGCAAAGGGAAGCAAAACGGATTAAAGAAGCAATAATTAAATTGCAAAATGAGCCACGTTGTACCGGGACAATCAAACTCGAAAATGCGCCGGTGGGGGCTTATCGGTATCGAGTGGGAAATTATCGTATTATATTTGATATAAATGACAACCACAAAGTTTTGGAAATTCTTGATATAACCAAGAGGGATGAGCGCACATACAAGTAAGAACAATGTCATCTCTTCTCGTCATTGCCGTGTCTATTGTATCTATCGGCAGGCAGGCGAGGAACATTTTGCATCGTCATTGCGAAGAACGGAGTGACGAAGCAATCTCTGTTTCCTCCCCCTTGACGGGGAAGGATTAAGGGCTTGTCCGCCTCTGGCGGATGGGGGTGTCATTGCTTTGTCTGCCAACAGACAGGCGAGAGGCAGTAGGTTTTTTTGTCATTGCGCTTGCCCGCCTCTGGAGGGAGGAGCCGTAGGCGGCGTGGCAATCTCAAAAGTTGGGTTGAATTTAAACGGAGTTAGTTTTATTGATTAGGGGGTTGGTGTTTTGAAAGCAGTAATTCCGGCGGCAGGGCTTGGAACCAGGTTTTTACCGGCAACAAAAGCGCAACCAAAAGAGATGCTTCCCGTGGTAGATAAACCAACAATTCAATATGTCGTCGAAGAAGCCGTTGATTCAGGGGTAGATGATGTTTTAATCATAACGGGGCGCGGTAAGAGAGCTATCGAGGATCATTTTGACCGTTCCATAGAGCTTGAGGTGCATCTTGAGAATAAAAATGATTATGATTACCTAAAAGAACTCATTGGTTTGGCCGAGATGGCTGATATTCATTACATCAGGCAAAAA
>DFBH01000021.1 GCA_002366545.1 Candidatus Oleimmundimicrobium americanum
CTTCGTCTTTTGGTTCGTTTTCTAGGCGAGTAAGAAAACGAACCAAAAAAATTTATTTTTGTCCAGAGGACAATTATCCTTTGGATAAAAACTTTTTCAAATTGCTTCGCTTTAAAACGTATCGTCAGACCAGTATCTGACACACCGGATAAACCGGTGATTTATAGCGCTAATCAAAAATAACAATTTCTTAAACAAAATTTGTTTAACCGCCAACAGCTTTTTAAAATTTTTTTAAAACGAGTTGATCTATAGACCGGCTTCTTTTTTTAAAATCTCCGCCATATCAGTCTTTTCCCACGTAAAATCCTTATCATTGCGGCCAAAGTGGCCATAGCACGCCGTTTTTTTATAAATTGGTCTTCTTAAATTGAACTTTTTAATTATTGCAGCCGGTCTCAGATCAAAACATTTGCTTATTAAATCCTCGATTTTGTTGGGGTCAATTTTTGCTGTTCCAAAACACTCTGCCATAATTGATACAGGATGTGCGACACCAATTGCATATGCTAATTGCACTTCACACTTGGTTGCCAGTCCTGCGGCTACAATGTTTTTTGCAACGTAACGGGCAGCGTAATGAGCTGATCTGTCTACCTTGGTAGGATCTTTACCCGAAAAACATCCGCCACCGGTTCTAGCCGCCCCGCCATACGTATCAACAATAATTTTTCTTCCCGTTAGCCCCGTATCTGCGGAAGGACCTCCTAATTCAAATTTACCTGTGGGGTTAACTAAAATACGAACTTTATCATAATCAATATACTCTTCAGGAACAACAGGTTTTATAACATGCTCAATTATATCCGGTTTTAAGATTGCATCTATTTCAACTCCCGGCTTATGTTGAGAAGAAACAACAATTGTCTTTACCGCTACAGGCATACCATCGATGTATTCCATGGTTACCTGGGTTTTTCCATCCGGTCTTAAATAAGGTAGTATCTTTGCTTTTCTAACTTCGGCTAACCTATGCGCAAGTTTATGAGCAAGCATAATTGGCGCCGGCATGAGTTCAGGGGTTTCTGTGCAAGCATAACCGACCATCATTCCTTGATCCCCTGCTCCAACCTTATCAAGCTCGTCTTCATTTGTTTCTCCGGTTCTTTCTTCGTAAGCAGAGTTTATTCCTTGTGCAATATCGGGAGATTGAGAGTCTATTGACAAAATAACTCCACACGTATCACCATCAAATCCATATTTAGCCCTGGTATAACCAATTTCATTTATGGTTCTTCTAACTATATTTGGAATTTCTACATATGTATTAGTTGTAATCTCACCCCCGACAACCACCAACCCGGTGGTTAAAAAGGTTTCACAAGCCACTCTGGCCATTGGATCGCGTTCAATTATCTCATCTAGAATCGCATCTGAAATTTGATCAGCTACTTTGTCGGGGTGTCCTTCTGTTACTGATTCCGAAGTGAACAAATACTTTCTTTTTTTCAACTAAAATCCTCCTTAAAATTTTTTATTAAAAAACTTTTTTCTCAAAATCTAAAAGATAACCCCTTTTTTATTTTGAGATTTTAACCCTTTCTCATCTTTCAATTCACCATTGTCGAAATTTGCACCACACCAAATAAGGTAAATTGCCGAGGTTTCTTGGAACCAGTCCCTCGCCTCTCTGGATAAGAAACATACTAAATTTAAAATATATCAAACTTGTTGTTGTGCATCAAGTTAAACATATGCCTTATTAATAAGCTTTTGATTTATGAAAAAACTGATACCGTTTCTTTTAGGTGCGCCCTTAAACGAAGAACGGCTTTGGTGTGGAGTTGAGACACTCTCGATTCCGTAACACCAAGAACCTCTCCTATTTCCCTCAGCGTTAATCCTTCGTAATAATAAAGAGCTATAACTGTTTTTTCTCTCTTGGAAAGATTGTCTATTGCTTTTGCTAAAACCTGTTTAACTTCCTCAAGTTCAAGCTCTTTTGATGGTTCATGCCCCTTTGTGTCCTCCAATGTTTCAATTAAGTTTAACTGTTCATCCTTCCCTTTTCCGATATTCCAAAATTCTTCTAAAGCAATATGTGAAGTATAACTTAGCTGATTATATAACGTCTGCAATTCCGCCAAAGATATCTCCAGATTTTCTGCAATTTCTTCATCAGTTGGATTACGCTTAAGTTTGTTCTCTAATTCGATGTAAGCTTTTTCAAGCAGTTTCCCTTTTCTTCTAACTGAGCGAGGAACCCAATCAAGCGAGCGTAATTCATCAATTATGGCACCCCTAATTCTTGTAATAGCATAAGTCTCAAATTTTATGTTCTTGAAAGGGTCAAATTTTTTAATGGCATCAATAAGACCGAACATCCCATAGCTAACAAGATCAGCTTTTTCAACATTATGAGGTAAGCCTATTGAAACTCGTCCCGCAACATATTTAACTAATGGTGCATAGCTAAGAAGCAACTTATCTCTAATTTCACGAGATTTTTCTTCGTGATACTTAAGCCAAAGTTCTCTGATAGCAGACGTTTCTTCCTTTCTCAATTTACCTCCCGTAAAAATTCAAGCTCTCGGATGAGCTTGCAAATATATCTCTTTCAGTTTACTTCTACTCAAATGAGTATAAATTTGAGTCGATGATAAATCAACGTGACCAAGAAGTTCTTGGATAGAACGCAGGTCAGCTCCGGCCTCAAGAAGATGTGTTGCAAAAGTATGTCTTAAAACATGGGGAGTTATTCCCGTTTCAATTCCGGCTTGCTTTACATATTTTTTTATAATTCGCCTAATGGCTCCATCGGCTAATCTTTCACCTTGTTTATTTAAAAATAAAGCTGTTTGTTTTTTGCTGTCTTTCAGAATTTTTTTTCTTCCTTGAGACAGATAATGTTCTATGAATTTTAATGCCTCTTGGTTTATGGGAACTATCCTTTCTTTTCTTCCTTTGCCAAAAACCTTAACTTCCTGCTGTTTAAAATCAACATCCATGATGTCCAGTCCAACTAATTCACTTACCCTGATCCCCGTTCCATAAAGAACCTCTAATATAGCCCTATCTCTTTGCCCATAGGATTTGTTGATGTCCGGTGCATTTAAAAGTACTTCTACTATATTCATCTGTAACGATTTTGGAAGTTTTTTTCCAAGCTTTGGAAAAGAAATCAGAGACGCCGGGTTGGAACCTGCTGCTCCTTCACGTTGAAGAAATCCAAAAAAAGAACGGACGGCAGTGAGTTTTCGTGCAACACTTGTTCTTGCATAACCCAGTGTTTGAAGATAAGCCAAATAACGCCTTAAACAGATGTAATTAATTCGTTCAATTGAAATATCTCCTCTTTTTAAGTAAGATACAAATTGATTTAAATCGGACTTATAAGCTTTTATTGTGTGTTTTGACATATTTCTTTCTGCATAAAGATACTGCAAAAATTTATTAACTGAATTTTCCATGGTTTCCTTTTTTGGAATTAATGAATTCTAAGATACTTTTTCCCTATATCTTGTTTTATAAAACCTTTTATTTCTAATGTAGTCAGCAAACTAGCGGTTTTAGAGGGATTAATATCTAAATCCCTAATTATTTCGTCAATATATTTTTGCTCCCATCCCAGGCAAGCCAAGATTTTTTGTTCCTCCTCGTTTAACTTAGCAAGACGATCTGTCTGTAATTGTGAAGACACCAAGTGACTCAAACCCAATTCTTCCAGGATGTCTTGCGAAGTTTCAATTAAACAAGCTCCGCTTTTTAATAATTTATGTGGCCCTTTGCTTAAAATATTTTTTGTATTTCCCGGAACCGCAAAAACCTCTCTCCCTTGCTCTAACGCAAAATCAACTGTTATCAAAGCCCCGCTTTTTTCAGAAGCTTCAACTACAACAACTCCTCTGGAAAGCCCACTAATTATTCGATTTCTAGCAGGAAAATTCCACTTTAAAGGTCTGGTACCAATTGGATATTCCGAAATTAAACTTCCTTGTTGGGAGATTGTCTCATAAAGTCTTTTGTTCTCGGGCGGATAAATTACATCATGACCACACCCAAGTACCCCAATCGTGCTTCCTTTGTCTTTTAAAGCGCCTCTATGCGCTGAACTGTCAATACCCCTTGCCACACCACTAACGATCGTTACGCCGGCTTCTGAAAGGTTTAAAGCCAGTTCCTCGGCTAAAGCAACACCGTAGGCAGTAGCACGTCTTGAACCAACAATCGCCACCGCCTCAGAATATTTTTCTATTAAATCTCCTTTAAAAAAGAGAACGTTGGGAGGGTTGGGAATTTCCTTTAACAACGGGGGATAATTATCATCATATATTGTTAAAATTTCTATACCCATTTTTTTATGTCTTTGCCAGTTCTTATCTAAATCAATGCTTTCTCTTTGTTTTATTATTTCGTTGGCAAGCTCAGATGACACTCCATATATTTTTAAAAAACTCTCCTTTTTTGCATACCAAACTTCTTCCGCTGTTTCATAAAAATTTATTATTTTTGAAAATCTTTTATCTATTGCCGGAACAAGCTTTAATCCCAGCCAATACTTTTTTTCCATTTCATCCACCTGTTGTAGATTTAATAGTTGGATACATTTTCAAAACATCTGTACTGTAACGCTTCCGCTAAATGTTCGGTTTCGATTGTATTTTTTTCATCTAAGTCCGATATGGTTTTGCTTATCTTTAATATTTTATCGTATGCCCTACCACTCAAACCTAATTTATCAATGGCATTTTCTAAAAAATCTTGTGCTGAATCAGAAAGATTACAATATTTTTTTATCATGCGTGGGGACATTTGGCTGTTACATGTGATATTTTTACTGTCAAGATTTTTTCTCTGGCGATCTCTTGTTTTTTGAACCCGGCATTTTATTTTTTTTGATGATTCTCCCGTTGAAATTCCAATGAGTTCATTTTTTGTGAGACGAGGAACTTCTATTTGAATATCAATCCTATCCATAAGAGGACCGGATATTTTACTTCTGTATTTTCTAATATGAGATGGTGAACAAGTGCACTCTTTTAATTTATCTCCAAGATATCCGCATTTACAGGGATTCATGGCTGCTATCATCATGAATTTTGCCGGAAAAGTTAGTGTAGACGATGCTCGCGAAATTGTTACAATGCCATCCTCCAACGGTTGCCTTAAAACTTCAAGGACGCTTCTACTAAACTCCGGAAATTCATCTAAAAACAGAACCCCGTTATGGCTTAAGCTTATTTCACCGGGACGAGGAAATTGACCACCGCCAACTAAACCAGCTGGTGAAACGGTGTGATGAGGAGCTCTAAACGGACGAGTAGATACCAACCCTTTTTTTGATGATAACATCCCCGAAACACTGTAAATCTTAGTTACCTCAATAGCCTCTTCGAAAGTCATATCCGGCACTATTGTCGACATACGTCTAGCCAACATGGTTTTGCCGGAACCGGGCGGCCCGACCATTAAAACATTATGTCCGCCAGCTGCTGCAATTTCGAGAGCTCGCTTTGCATGTTCTTGACCCTTAATATCGCTAAAATCAACGTCAATGGATGAACTTTCCTCGGATATGCCGAGAGAAACCCCTGTAGCGGGTTTTATTTGTTTTTCACCTGAAAAAAAGTCCACAACTTCATTTAGAGAAGTCACCGGAATTACTTCTAATCCCTGAATTAAAGCAGCTTCGTTTGCGTTGTCTTTGGGAACTATAAAGCCTTTCTTTTTTTGGGATTTTGCGCAGATAGCCATCGACAAAATTCCACTTACAGGTCTTACTCCACCCGTAAGAGAAAGTTCCCCCACAAATAAGTAATCTAACAATTTTTCTCGTGAAATTTGTTTTGTTGCGGCTAAAATTCCAATAGCGATTGAAAGGTCAAAAGATGGTCCTTCTTTTCGGAGATCAGCGGGAGCCAAATTTACGGTTATCCTTTTTAACGGAAATTCAAATTCAGAATTTGTTATCCCGGATCTTACCCTCTCGCGTGATTCTTGAATAGCAGTATCAGGTAACCCAACTATATTAAAAGCAGGTAATCCATTTGAGATATCTACCTCAACCTCAATCAAGGATGCCTCCATCCCCAAAACCGAGCAGCTTTCTGTTTTTGCTAACAACGGTACCCCTTTATCTGCTTTTCCTAAAAAGCATTCTCTATGTGATAAATTGTAAACTTTTCTCCATTAAACAAAAGGGAAATTACATCAAAACGGCAGTTTAATTTGTTTTTTGGTTTACTGGCTATATAGCTTTCGGCCAGTCGACGTAAACGTTTTTGTTTATAACTTGTTACCGCTTCAAACGGTTCACCAAATTCCTTATTTGAACGTGTTTTAACCTCAACAAAGACCATGCATTCGTCTTTCCGGGCAATAATATCTATTTCCCCAATCTTGCAACGATAGTTATTTTCCAGAATTTTATAACCTTTACGCCTAAGGTATCTACAAGCTAACTTCTCACCTTTATTGCCGAGAGATACCAAAAAGTTCCTCCTGTTTAAATTCAACTAAGGCTTTTTTAACTGGCGCAAAGGATTTTCGGTGTATATCGCATGGCCCAAAATTCATTAGATTTCTTAAATGTTCTTTTGTACCATATCCTTTATGCTTTGCAAATCCATAATTCGGATATTTATTGTGATAATCAATCATGATTTCATCTCTTGTAACTTTTGCAATTATCGAGGCCGCTGCAATCGATGCGCTTTTGGTGTCCCCTTTTTTAATTGCAAGAAATGGCTTATTTAGGCCAATGGGCGTAAATCCGTCAACCAAACAATAGTCGGGTTGAGGCTCTAACTTTAATAATGCTTGCGCGAGAGCTTTTAGGTTTGCTTTGTGGACACCAAACTTATCGATTTCTTCTGGTTTTACAATTACAATGCTTACAGCTATTGCAAGCTTTTTTATTTCTCCAAAAAACTCAGCTCTTTTTTTGGGAGAAAGTTGTTTACTTTCTCTTAAATTTGGAAGGAAAATACCTTTTGGTAAAATAACTGCGGATGTTACCAATGGCCCGGCTAAGCAACCTCTGCCAACTTCATCAACTCCGGCAATTAAAGAAAAACATTCTCTTTGTAGATGCTCTTCAAATACGTAAAGATTGTTTAAATTATCGGACTTTCTCTTTAATTTTTTAAAATGTGATATTTTCTTAGTATTTTGCGCATTCACAGTTAAATTAATTCTATAAAAAATCGAAACATCCTTCTAAAAAGAAAACAAAAACCCCAATTTAAAAAAATTGGGGTTTTTGTTAATTAACTAAACTTATTCTGTCTAATGGCCAATAAATAGCAAAATTGCGACCTAAAATAGATTTCTTTTTGATGGGGCCGAAAATTCTACTATCTCCACTATTTGCTCTATTGTCCCCCATTACAAATATTGAGTCCTTTGGAATCTCGACAGGTCCATAATCGCTTAAATCCCCATCCTTCACCGCATATGATTCCTTAATAAACTCACCATTGATAAGAACTTGTCCTTTTTTAACCTCAATTTTCTCTCCCCCAACAGCTGTTACTCTTTTAATATAATCTTTGTTTAAATCTGTTGGCGAAATAAAAACGACAATATCTCCGGGCTTTGGTTCATTAAATTTATAAAAAAACTTACTTACAAGCACCCGGTCCCCTGGTTGTAGGGTCGGCATCATTGACTCTGACGGAATTAAAAACGGTTGGACAATAAACAATTTTATTGCGAAGGCTATTAGAAATGCTACGACTATAAGAAGAATAGTCTCAAATAGAAATAAAAATACTACTCCTCCGAGTTCTAAAAATTTATGGCGTTCATTATGCATTTATTAAATCCCCTGAAAACTGCTAACGTCTTTTCTCTTTCAGCCGTGCGCGTTTGCCTACCCTATCTCGCAGAAAGTATAATCTTGAACGACGAATATGCCCTTTGCTTAACACCTCTACCTTTACAATTTTCGGAGAATGTGTGGGAAAGATTTTTTCTACGCCGATACCAAAAGAAACTTTTCTGACCGTAAATGTTTCTCTTGCTCCCCCATTTTGCTTACGAATAATTATTCCTTTAAAAACTTGAACTCTTTCTTTCCCGCCCTCAATGATTTTCAAATGGACATTAACAGTATCTCCAACATGAATGTTGATTAAATCATCTCGCATTTGCTCTTTTTCTAACGACTCAATTATATTATTCATTTTTACCTCCTCTAAATCACAAGAACGAATTATAACACAAGCGCTGTTCTTAATGCCAATAGTTTAAAAATTTTTTCTCGTTATTTCACGTAATATCTTTTTATCCTCTTCCGTTAAAACTGCTTTCTTTAGAAGATCAGGACGTTGCTTTAAAGTACGCCCTAAAGATTTTTTACGGCGCCACTTGTTAATTTCTGCATGATTTCCGTTTACAAGTACTTCGGGAACTTTCCATCCCATAAAATCATATGGCCTTGTGTAATGCGGATACTCTAATAATCCAGCGGAAAAAGATTCTTCAACAACCGATAATTCATCGCCAAGTGCTCCAGGTAAAAGACGGGCAACAGCGTCCATAAAAATCATTGCCGGATACTCTCCGCCCGATACTATAAAATCACCGATTGAAATTTCATCAGTTACTAAATTTTTTCGCACACGCTCATCTATCCCCTCGTATCGAGGGCAAAGCAAAATTAGCTGTTTCTCTTTTGCAAATTCGGAAACTTTTTCTTGCTCTAAAGGTTTCCCTTGAGGTGTAAACAAAATAATTCTGTGAGATCTCTTTAATTCACTTAAATCACATTCTGCAATTGAAGTAACTGCCTCAAAAAACGGCTCGGGCTTCATAACCATACCGGGTCCGCCACCATATGGCGCGTCGTCAACCTGATTGTGTTTATCGTGGGTAAAATTTCTTAAATCATGAACGTTTACTTCTAAAATATTTTTCTTCTGGGCTATAGATAAAACTCCACGCTTAAGCGTGGAGTTAAAAATTTCCGGAAAAATAGTAATCACGTCAATTTGCAACATTGAATCACTCCAACAGACCATCCATTACATTTATGAGCATCAATCCATTTTTTAGGTCAATCTTTTTTACAATATCCTTTATGGCAGGAATTAAATATTCTTTCTCTTTCAAGGCAACAACATATATATCGTTGTTGCCTGTTCTCATTATGTCGGTCACATAACCAATTAATTTGCCATCAACCGTGATTACTTTTAACCCAATTATTTCATGTTGCCAATACGTGCCCTCGGGAAGGGGAGTATCCTTTTCAATTGGGATTTGGACCAATAAACCTTTAAGTTTTTCTGCATCCTCTCGAGTATCTACTCCCTTGAGCTTAATTAAGATATTTTTAGATGTACCTTTAACACTTTCAATCTTCAACTCATCAATTCCAGGCAAAAGCGGATAAGTACAAATAGACAATCCAGCCCTGAAGCGAGCTGGATAATCTGTGAGACTTAAAATTTTAACTTCACCTTTAAGGCCATGAGCACAAACAATTTTACCGATTGTTAAAACGGTGGGTTTCAACATTTCTCATCCAGCCAACTTGAATTTATTAATCTAATATTTCCACCATTGCTTTTTTGCCCTCTTTTGTTGCCGATGCTTTAATAATTGTTCTTAGTGCTTTAGCAATCCTTCCTTCTTTCCCTATTACTTTACCTACATCTTCGGGAGCTACTTTTAACTGTAATATCATTGAACGCTCACCTTCTATTTGGCTTACCTCTACATCTTCCGGTTTGTCAACGAGAGCTTGAGCAAGAGTCTCCAACAACTCTTTCATCACGATACCTCCTATTGGGCCTTAGGTTTATTAGCTTCGAATTCACCGCGAATTCCTGTTACGTTTAAGAGTTTTTCAACCGTGTTTGTAGGCTGTGCGCCCTGAGCCAGCCACTTAAAGATTTTTTCTTTATTAAACTCTATAAAAGACGGCTCGGTTCTTGGATTATAACGACCAACAATTTCAATAAATCTGCCGTCTCTTGGCATTCTCGAGTCAGCTGCGACAACTCTATAAAAGGGTTTCTTTTTACCTCCAGCCCTACTTAACCTTATTTTAACTGCCAACTCTTCACCTCCTTCTTAAAAAATTAAAAAAATGGCGATACTTTTTTACCCATTTTAGCACGGGAACTAAAATTACTAAATTTCTTCATTAATTTTTTGGTTTCAGTGAATTGTTTAAGCAGCTTATTTACATCGCCGGATGTGGTGCCGCTTCCTTTAGAAATTCTTAATCGTCTACTTCCATTTATAATTTTTGGATTATTTCTCTCTTCTAAAGTCATTGATTTAATTATCGCTTCTATTCTCTTCATGTGTTTTTCATCAACACCGGCCAATGCATTTTTTGGCATACCGGGAAACTTTGGTAACATGCCCAAAACTTGATCGATAGAACCCATTTTTTTAATTTGTTGCATTTGCGCCAAAAAATCACCTAAAGTAAATTCTTGCTTGCGAATTTTTTCCTCTAAAGCTGCAGCCTCTTCTATATTAATAGCTTTTTCAGCTTTCTCTATTAAAGTAAGGACATCACCCATTCCTAAAATTCTATTGGCCATCCGGTCTGGATAAAAAACCTGAAGACTATCGATTTTTTCCCCTAAACTTACGAACTTTATCGGCTTACCTGTTACGGCTTTTATTGAAAGAGCTGCTCCACCTCTGGCATCTCCATCTAATTTTGTTAAAATTAACCCATCGAAATCAAGTTTATCTCTAAAAGCTACTGCAATATTTACAGCATCTTGACCGGTCATAGCGTCAACAACAAGAAATGTTTGATGCGGCGATATAGCTTTTTTTACTTTTTTTATCTCATCCATCATCTCATCATCAATATGGAGCCTTCCGGCTGTATCTACTATTACAACATCGTTTCCTTCCGATGTGGCTTGTTTTATTCCTGCCTTAGAAATCTCATCACACCTATTGCTTTTTCTATCGGAATAAAAAGAAACGCCCAGTTCCTTGCTTAAAGATTCCAATTGATCGATTGCAGCTGGTCTATAGATGTCTGCTGCTACAAGAAGAGGGTTTTTTCCCATATTGCTTAAATAGTGCGCCAATTTTGCGGTTGAGGTAGTTTTTCCCGAACCTTGCAGGCCAACCAACATAAAAATTGTAGGTGATTTAGAAGCAAATGTAATTTTGCTGCATATGTCACCCATAAGACTTACCAACTCTTCATTTACAATTTTAATAACTTGCTGAGCAGGGGTAAGGCTCTTTGTTACCTCTACACCAACGGCCCGATCCTTAATTTTTAAGATAAGGTCCTTTACGACCTTATAGTTTACGTCTGCTTCTAAAAGCGCAAGACGAACTTCTCTTAGAGCTTCTTCAACTTGTTTTTCGTTGAGGCATCCATGAGCCTTTAATTTAGAAAATATATTTTGTAATTTTACAGACAAATTTTCAAACATTAATGCTCCTCAAAATTAAAATTATTTAAACAAGTGACTTTGAAATACTACATAAGGATAAAATGCATGTCAAACATATTTATTACTCTAAAATTGCTTCAACGAACTCCTTTGGCTTAAAAACTTGTAAATCATTAGGGTGTTCACCGATTCCAATAAACCAAATGGGTATTTTTAGCTCATCTTCTATGGCTACAACTATACCACCCTTAGCGGTGCCATCCAACTTTGTTAAGATGATAGCATCAAGTCCAAGAGCATCGTTAAAAAGTTTTGCTTGGAAAATACCATTTTGACCCGTTGTAGCATCCATAACAAGCACCGTTTTAACCGCGCCTTCGGTTGTCTCTCTCAAGGCGACCCTTTTAATTTTCTTTAGTTCTTCCATTAAATCAACGTTAGTATGAAGCCTACCCGCGGTATCCACCAAAACAATATCTGTTCCTCTGGCATGCGCAGCCCCTATTGCGTCAAACACAACTGCAGCCGGATCACCGCCTCTTTGATGTTTAACAACCTCTACATCTAAACGCTTTCCCCACTCTTGAAGTTGCTCAATGGCAGCTGCTCTAAACGTATCTGCGGCAACAAGAAGTGTTTTCTTTCCCGACTCAATAAATTTGTACGCCATTTTAGCAATTGTTGTGGTTTTTCCAACACCATTTACCCCAACCATAATCACAACATTTAAAGAGTCGTCTTCTATGAGGGCTCCATTTTCCACCGTTATAATCTTTATCATTTCGTTCTTAAAAAGCCCCTTCAGTTCTTCAACATCTTTTATATTTAAATCTTTAGCACGTTTTTGTAATTCCTCAACAATTTTCGAAGTTGCGTGTATCCCTATGTCAGCCCGAATTAGTATTTCTTCCATGTGTTCCCAAAAATTCTCATCTATCGAACCACCACTAAATAAACCTGTAATTTGACTTATTAATCCCTTGTTGTTTTTTCTCAAACCATTTTTTAACTTGCTCAACATTTAAATCACCTCACGACATTTAACTAACTTTAGTTTCTGCCATACTCATTTTTTGAGAAATAAGTTTTGAAACCCCTTCTGCTTGCATGGAGACACCATAAAGGCAGTTTGCTATTTCCATGGTTCTTCTTTGATGCGTTATTATTAAAAACTGTGAGTTGCTCCTTTCTTTTATTAAAAGAGCAATAAATCGTTGTAAATTAGCGTCATCCAGAGCAGGTTCCACCTCATCTAAAATGTAAAAAGGGCTGGGCCTTGTATGATATATCGCAAAAAGGAGTGTTAGCGCGATGAGTGACTTTTCGCCTCCCGATAAAAGCGTCATTCGTTGAAGTCTTTTGCCAAGAGGATGTGCTTCAATTTCCACACCTGTCGTAAGAAGATTTTCCTCATCTGTCAATACAAGCTGAGCTTTCCCTCCAGAAAATAAATAAGAAAAAATATTTTGAAAATTGACATTTACTTCATTGAACGCTTCTAAAAATTTATCTTTCATTTTTTGTTCAACTATCTTAATAACTTTCTCCAATGTTTTTCTGCTCTTTTTCAAATCTTCAATTTGGTTACTTATAAATCCATACCTTTCCTCAAGTGCTGAATGCTCTTCGATGGCAATTGAGTTTATTGCCCCAAGTCCTATCAATTTTTTCTTAATTTTTTTTATATTTTCCTCACATTCTTCCTCGGACAAGTTTTTTGGATAGATTTTTAAAGCCTTTTCGAGCGGAATATCATATTCATTTACAATATTACCGGTTAAATCTCGAACCTTGAGTTGAAGTTGAGCGCTGTTTACCTCAATATCATGAATTTTATTTAAAATTACATCTCTTTCTTTGGTTAGGGAAATGGTTTCACTCTGCAAAGACTTATAAGTTTCCCTCAAATTTTTAGTATCGGCCTTTTCGTCCACCGTTAATGATTTTAATTTGTCGTCCAAAGTTTCAGCCCTTTTAAACAAAACAACAAAAAGTTCGTGAAGGGGTTGAATCTTTTCTCTTAATTTTTCCATAGCATCAACGGTTTGATGTTCAGATCGGAAAGTATAATCCAACTCTTTAATTTCTTCTAAAATAGCATTGTATTGTTTGTCGGCAAAAGACAACCTTTCCATCAATGATACTTTTTCGGCTTCTGATTTTGCACTTTCTCCGACATACTTACTTTCGTCAATAAGATATTTTTCTTTCTCGCTTTCTGCTTTTGCGATGAAATTATTTATGCCTGTAATCTCCTTTTTTAATAACTCATTTTTTGTGTCTAAAACCTTAATTCCCTTTTTGTTAACGCAAATCTTTTTTTGAGCTCTTTCATTTTGGATCATAAGCTCTTCTTTTTCTTTCTCTCTTCTTGTTATTAAATTTTTAAAGTAAGACACATCGACGACGATAATTTGTTTTTCAGCGTTCGCAGATTGAATTTTTTTCTCAAAACTACTTTTTCTTTCTATTAATAACTTGAGGCCGGATTCCATTTTTTGGATTTTTTCTTCAGTTTTTCTTAAATTATCCATCAAGGATTCTTCATCTTTTTTTAATTCAGCTAATTCTCTTTTACGAGAAGCCGGATTTTCCGAAGAGACATTTCCGCCTTTTATTATTCCTTGCGGCAAAACAACTTCACCGTTTAAAGTCACATAAACAAACTTTTTAGGGTCATTGTCAGCCAGGTCTAAAGCTATATCTAAGTTATCAACGATTAATACGGAGCCCAAAAGGGCTTGAATTGCAGGTCTTATTTCTTGGTCACATCTTATGACGTCCATTGCCGGTATTAATTTATTACTTTTCGGTAAAGTTTCAAAGGTTCTTCCAAACCCCTTTAAGGGAATCACAGAAACAATATCCCGGTTTGATTGGCTTACAGTGCTAACAGCTTCCCTGGCTGTTTTAACATCATTTGCAACAATGCTGTACATATCCTCGCTCAAAATTGCTTCAATTGCTTTTTCGTAACCTTCATCGATATTGAGCAAATCTCCAATTATCCCATGCAAACCGGGTATGTTTTTTTCAAAAATTAACCAAATTACATTTTCGGGATAACCCGTTAATTTTCTTTTAATTTCTTCTAAAGCGGAATTTTTTTTTCTTATCCCAAAAATATTTCCTTCAATCTCTTTGAATTGAGATTTAAGATTATCTAATTTGGTTGAATGATTGAGATCTTTCTTCTTAACTTCATTAAAAGAATCTTTAAGCTCCTTTAATCTCGATTCTATCGAATTTTCTTCCTCTTTTTTTTCACTTAAAGATACTTGCGAGGATTTTTTTTCATTTTCAATTACGTTTAGTTTTTCTTCTATAAATTTAATTTCTGCTTTGGTTTCGCTTAAAGAATTTAATAAAATTTTAAGTTTGTTTTCATTGATTTCCAATTGCTTATGCTTTTCAATCACATTCATCTTATGAGCTTTTAGTTCGCTGATTGCCTTTTTAAGATTTTTATTTATTGACTCTTTTTCGTGTTGCACCTGCGAAATTTTGTTTAAAACGTCATCAATCTTACCCTTAATTTCATCGAACCTTGCTTTCGTTTCATCGAGTTCTTTGGATTTATTATTTTTACGGCTTTCGATTTGATAAATTTGCATTCTAAGGTCGCTAAGCTTTTCTACAAGATGTTTCCCTTTTTCTTCCAAAAGCAAAAGCCCTGAATTAAGTCTTTCTGTAATGCCCTTGAGCCTGCGCCTGTATTCACCAATATCTCCTACGTAGTCACCCTTTTTTTCAAGATTTGATTGGATTTTACTCATCTTACCTTGTTTATTCGATAACTTTTTTTCAAGCGCAACAAGCTCGTTTTTTAAATAACCGGTTTTTTTTATAGTTTCATCCCAACTGCTTTGCATTACTTTAAGTTTGATAATTGATAAGGATATCTCATAGTCTTTAAGCTGACGAGTTAGCTTTTGATATTTTTTAGCTTGAAGCGCTTGTTTTTTGAGAGGTAGCAACTGCCTCTCAACTTCTCGAAAGATATCTCTGATTCGTAAAAGATTTCGGTCCATAGAATCAAGTTTTCGCAAAGCTCTCTCCTTGCGCTTTCTGTGTTTAAGAACCCCGGCTGCTTCTTCAATTAAAAATCTCTTGTCTTCCGGCTTGCTGTTTAATATCTCTTCTATTTTCCCCTGACTTACGATAGAGTGAGTTTTTCTGCCAAGCCCGGAGTCGGAAAGTAAATCTTGAATATCGAGAAGCCTACAGGAAGAACCGTTTATAAAATAATCACTTTCACCGGAGCGCGACATTTTGCGTCTGATGGTCACTTCGGAGAATTCAATGGGAAGATAGCCGTCAGCGTTATCCAGACATAGCGAAACATCAGCAACCCCCAATGGTGATCGTTTTGAGCTTCCCGTAAAAATCACATCTTCCATCGCTGAGCCACGAAGGGATCGCGGGCTTTGTTCGCCTAACACCCAAAGAACAGCGTCAGTTATATTGCTTTTTCCACTGCCATTTGGCCCCACAATGGCAGTTATTCCCGGTTCAAGTTTTAGTGTGGCCTTATCGGCAAATGACTTAAAACCTCGGATGGAGAGAGATTTGAGATGCAATAATTTTCCTCCTTTTAAATCTTGAACTATTTTAACACAGTTGAAATTTTGCGAAAATTGATTTATTAACAAATTAATAACAGAAGTTCCCTTATCAAAAACAGGTCAATTTCATTATTCCCGCAGCTTGGGGTAAGCAATTGATGTTTTTTTTGGTTTTTAGTTCTTGTCTACAGAGAGATATTTTGGAAAGGAGGTGTTTAAAGAAGCAAGTATATTTGTTGCTTCTGGCTTAACTCGGGCAAACGAAATACTTCTTTTTCTTTTAAGAAAAACTTAATTAGCTGAATTTCATCAAGTGTTTGTATTATCTTTTTTAATGAGATATTCAATTTTAAAACCAATTACAAAAAACCACTTTTTACCATGATCTTTTAAGATATTTTAGTTGATTTTTTTAAATATCAGCAACCTCTCGGTTAAGTAATTATACGCAACCTTTTTCTTTTAAGAAACAGCTGAGAAGTTCCCTTGCAGGTTTTGATTCATCAATTTCACTTATATCTACACTTAACCAAGCACAATCTGTATTAAGCAAAGCATCTAAAACAGTATCTAAATTATTTTGACAAGAAACTCCGCCGTGAAGGTGAACATTCACAATTTTATCTGAAACCGTTTTTAGGAAGTTTAAAGATTCAGAAGACTCTTCGTCAATAAAAATGTCAACGGTAGCCATGGCTCCCGTCTTTTCCAGTAATTCTCTAAAACGTTTAGGGTTTGACAAAATACCGCCTGATGTATTCTCAATACAAACTATAACTCCATTTGCGTTCCCGTATTCAACCAATTCCTTTAAATTTTTAACTGCATAATCCCAAAAGGTTCCGGAAAACAATTGAGGCCTTATCGTAAAATAACCTCCACCTAATTTACCTATATAATCAATGCAAGATTTCAAAATACTCAATGACATGTTCGCTATCTTTTCATCGGAATGAAAAATATCAACCTTTAAATCGGAGCAACAAAACCTAATCTCTAAATCTCCCCTCTTTATTTTGATTGTGTTAAGAAGATAAGAAATCTCATCCTTAAGCAGGGGCAAGCGATAAGGGTTCAAATTCCAATCAATACCAAAATTATTTAATTCCGACAACTCATTTGAACTTGAAAAGACAAAATCGGGGCAAACTGCAATTTTCATATTTTTCACTCCGGTCTCCTTTCTCTTGTTGGCTACATTTTCTCTCTGGTAATATTAATTTGTAACTTATTAATAAAAATTCTTAATTATCTAAAAATATCCTCTTAAAAAAATAAATCGTTGATTAATTTTTTTGCACCTGTACATTCATTTATTTTTTTATTCACAGTTTTCATCCTCGTATTACTATATGAAAATAAATATTAACCATGTAATTTTTGAAGTCTTAATAGCGCTTCCTTAGCCGCTCCCTGCTCAGCTTTTTTCTTGCTTTTGCCCTTTCCCTTCCCCCAAACTTTTCCGCCGACAATTACTTCAGCAAAAAAAGTTTTATCGTGTACTGGCCCTTTTTCTTGGATTATTCTATATGAAGGCAATATTTTTAATTTTTCCATTGTGTATTCTTGTAAGTTTGTTTTTAAATCCAGATACTTTTCTTTTGAAGCTTGTTTTTTAATTTCATTTTTAAAAATTTTTAAAATGAAATTTTTAACTTCCGTAATACCGCAGTCTAAATAAATAGCACCTAAAATAGCCTCCAGGCAATCGCCTAAAATTGAAGCTTGTTTCCTGCCACCCGTAAGCTCTGTTCCCTTTCCCATAAAAATACATTCTCCGAAACCAATGTCTTCTGCCAATTTGGCCAATACTTCTGAATTTACAATATTTGCTCTAAGCATGGCCAAATCTCCTTCTTCAAGATTTGGGTACTGATTATATAAGAAATCTGTTACAACAAATTCTAAAACTGCATCTCCCAAAAATTCCAGCCGTTCATTTACTTCTATTTTTTTACTCGTTTCTGCAGAAAAAGATCTGTGGGTTAATGCAACCTTAAGTAAATCTTTATTAAAAAAAATAAGACCCAATTGTTCCTCGGCCTTATTTATATAATCTTTATTCATTATTTACCCCTATTGTTTAGAAAGTATCTTTTCGGCTTTTTTTGCATCATCTTTTAAAACAAGAAGATCGATTGCCCCCAACCCATCAATGGTCACTCCGAGAATTTCAGCACCGCCTTTTAAAACTGCAGGAATTCCTTCGCTTTCAAGCTTTGACTTAAAAATCCAGGCTTTAGGCCTTCCGTAAACCGTAGCAATTTTCACTAAACCAGATTTACTATTCTCCATGGCGATGCTCAATCAACTCTTTTATTATTATGCTGGCATTATGACCCCCGAAACCCAAAGAATTAGACATTGCAGCAGTAATATTTTTTTTAATGGCTTGATTTGGAACATAATTTAAATCGCATTTTGGGTCCGGATATTCATAATTTATGGTTGGCGGAATAATATGTTTTTCAATCGCAAGAGCGCATACAATTGCTTCTATTCCGCCGGCTGCTCCCAGTGTGTGACCAGTCATAGATTTAGTGGAACTAACTGCGAGGTCATAAGCATGTTTTCCGAAAACATTTTTAATAGCCATGGTTTCAAATTCATCGTTATAAAGAGTTGAAGTTCCGTGAGCATTTATATAATCTATTTCTTTACAATCTAAATTTGACTCATCAATAGCCATCTGCATTGCACGAGCAGCCCCTTCTCCTCTTGGAGCCGGTAATGTAATATGATAAGCGTCTCCTGTTGCACCATAGCCCACCATTTCTGCATAGATGTTAGCGTTGCGGTTTAAAGCGTTTTCCAATGTCTCCAAAATTACTATCCCCGCCCCCTCAGCAATCACAAAACCGTCACGCTTTGCATCAAAAGGACGGCTTGCCTTTGTGGGTTCATCGTTTCTTGTTGAAAGAGCACGGGCTGCACAAAACCCTCCAACCCCCAAGGGAGTTATTGGCGCTTCTGTTCCTCCGGCAATGCAAACATCCGCCGCTCCTCGTTTTATAACTTCGTAAGCTTCCCCAATTGCATGTGTTCCAGAAGCACAAGCAGTTACGGTGCAAAAATTGGGGCCTTTGGCTCCAAGGGCAATAGAGATATTTCCCACGGCCATATCCGGTATCATCATTGGCACAAGAAAAGGACTAATTCTTTTAGGCCCTTTTTCCAGTAAAATCTTATGTTGTTCCTCCAAGGTTTTCAGCCCGCCTATGCCTGAACCGACAATTACGCCTACCCTATCAGCATTTGAATTGGTTATAGCTAAGCCTGCATCCTCAAGAGCCATTTTTGCAGAAGCTACCCCAAGTTGGGAAAACCTGTCCATTCGTCTTGCTTCCTTAGCTTCAACATAATCTTTCGGATCAAAGTTTTCAACTTCGCCTGCGATACGAGAACTAAATTCATCAGCATCAAATGATGTAATTTTCCCGATTCCCGACTTCCCCTTAATTAAAGATTCCCAGAAAACATCTTTTCCAATTCCAATCGGTGTAATGGGCCCAAGGCCGGTAATTACAACTCTTTTTTGCACTCGCTTTTTCCTCCAAATATACTTTCTTTAAATTCCTCGATTAGGTTTTTAATGATCTCTTTTACTGAAAGAATGTTGTTTATTTCTCCCACACGTTCACCGCAGAAAACAAGGCCCTTTTTCATGTTGCCTTCCTGGGCATTTTCAAGTGCCTCTATGATGCAAAAGTCCTTTTTGCAATGTTTTAAACACTTCACACACCGTTTAATATCTGTATGAGCAGGTATCTTGTTGGCCAACAGATCTTTAACAAAGGATGTATTAAGAGCTCTACCGGGTAATCCAACCGGGCTTTTGATAAGAACAACGTCCTCAGATTTTGCATTTACGTATGCCTCTTTCCAAGCTGGAGCCGCGCTGCTTTCTTCGCTTGCAGCAAAACGAGTCCCCATTTGAACACCTTTACCTCCCATGGAAAAAACTTTCGCAATGTCCGAACCTTTAAGAATTCCCCCGGCTGCTATTACCGGTATTTTTACAGCTTTAATTATTCCAGGCAAGATTGAGAAAAGTGGTTTATCCGTACCCAGGTGTCCCCCGGCTTCTTTCCCTTCAACTATAATGGCAGCCGCTCCAAATTTTTCCGAAATACGAGCTGCTTTTTCTGACGAAACAATTGGCACAATTGGAATATTGTACTCATTTCCTATTATAAAAATATCTCTCGAAAAACCGGCGCCGGCAACGATTACGTCAACCCTCTCACGCACAGCCGTCATTACAAGTTCTTTAAACTCCCTAATTGCAACCATCACGTTTATTCCAATTATCCCATCAGTTAATTTCTTTGCTTCCCTGATATGCTCAGCAAGCTCTTGAGGGTGAACTCCGGAAGCAGCTATTAACCCAATTCCTCCCTCGTTGGCTACTGCGGATGCAAGAGAAGCAAGCGAAATCCTAACTCCCATTCCTCCTTGAACAATTGGAAGAGATGCTTTTAAATTCCCAATTTTTAATTCTGGCAACTTCATATTTAAATCAATCCTTACCTTTTGATTATGCGTTGTTCTCAATATGTTTAAGGGCTTCTCCCACGGTAGTAATCTTCTCGGCATCTTCGTCCGATATCTCCAGTCCAAACTCTTCTTCTAAAGCCATCACCAACTCAACAATGTCCAGTGAATCCGCTCCGAGATCATCAATAAACGATGTTTCAGACTTCACAGCCGAATCATCAACTCCAAGTTGTTCAACGATAATCCCCTTAACTTTGTCAAAAATTTCTTGCGACATCTGTACTTCCTCCTTTTTAAATTAAAATATAAACTACATTACCATTCCACCATCAATATTTACAACTTGTCCCGTAATATAACCAGCATCATCCGATGCTAAAAAAGCTACTAAATTAGCCACATCCCTTGATGTGCCTAATTTACCAAGCGGAATGTTTTCTACTATTTTATTTTTCAAATTCTCCGGTATTTTTTTTGTCATCTCAGTTTGAATAAAACCCGGCGCAACCGCATTAGCCCTGATTCCGCGTGAAGCTAATTCTCTGGCTACGGTTTTTGTTAAACCAATTACACCTGCTTTTGAAGCTGAGTAATTTGCCTGCCCCGCGTTTCCCGTAATCCCAACAACGGAAGCCATGTTAATTATTATTCCTTGGCGCTTTTTAAGCATGTGACGCGAAACAGCTTGCATGCAATTAAATGTACCTTTTAAATTGACATTCAACACGGCATCCCATTCATTTTCCTTCATTCTAATTAAAAGATTGTCGCGAGTTATCCCGGCATTATTAATCAATACGTCTACTGCACCCATTTTTTCAATCGTTTGTTCTACCAAAGAAATTGCCTCACTTGAAACAGCTACATCTGCTTTAATAAAAATTGCTTTAACACCCATATTTTTTATTTTGGAAGCAAGTTCTTCGCCCTGAGCTTCGCTGCGCGCCCCATTTATAACAACATCGTATCCTAACTCAGCAAATTTTAAGCAAACTGCTTTACCGATCCCCCTTGTTCCTCCGGTAACAAGAACAACTTTATTTTCAGATTTCATTTTTTGCTCCTCTTTATTGAAGATATGGTACTTATTAATGTATCAACGTTTTCTACATTAAGTCGGGCTAAATCGCGATCAATTCGGGCGACAAGACCCGTTAAAACCTTTTTCGGACCCACCTCTACAAAAATCTTGACTCCAAGAGACTCAATTTCATTTACAGAACGTTCCCACTGAACCGAACCTGTAATTTGTTTGCTTAAGGCATTTTTTAAAACCTCAAAATCCGTTGAAGCTTCCCCCGTATAATTTGAAACCACTTTACATTTTGGCCTTTTAAACTTAACATCTTTTAAAATTTCATAAAACTTATCCTGGGCTTCTCTCATCAAGCCAGAATGAAACCCACCACTTACAGCCAATTCAACAACCCTTTTTGCACCATTTTGTTTAAAAAGCTGTGTCGCTTTTTCAATAACCGAATTTTCTCCGGAAACTACTATCTGGCCTGGACAATTATAATTTGCCACATTAATTATCTTATTTTTCTTCAATGATTTTACTATTTCGTTAACATTTTTTAAACCTAATCCGAGAACCGCAATCATCTTTCCCGGATTTTTTGAAGCTGTTTTCTCCATAAGTTTTGCTCTTTTTGCAACCAACTGCATCCCGATATTAAAATCAAATACCTCCGCGGCAACCAAGGCATTATATTCTCCGAGACTATGACCTGCTACTATATCAGGTTTAACGCCATTTAACTTCAAAGCAAGAAAACAAGCATGATTTATTGTAAAAATTGCCGGTTGAGTATTTATGGTCTTATTGAGCTCTTCTTGTGGACCCTCAAAACAAATTTGAGATATTTTTTTCCCAAGTATTTCATCTGCCTGCCGGAAAATCTCGGATATTTCTTTATTTGATTCTTTTATGTTTTTGCCCATCCCAACATACTGTGAACCCTGACCGGGAAAAACAAAAGCAAGTTTTCTTTCCACTTAACCCCCAACAACCTGTTTAAACTTTGCCGTAACAATCGGAATAATCTCAAACAAATCTCCAACTACTCCATAAGTGGCTACATCAAAAATCGGGGCATTTGCATCTTTGTTAATAGCAATGATGCAATCAGAAGTTTGCGCGCCGGCTAAATGTTGAATTGCTCCGGAAATTCCACAGGCAATATAAAGTTTAGGAGAAACGGTTTTACCCGTTTGTCCAATTTGGTGGGAATAAGGTATCCACCCGGCATCAACCACCGGCCTGGAAGCACCGACAGCTGCTCCTAAAACGGAAGCTAATTCCTCAATAATCTTGAAATTTTCAGCCTTTCCTAAACCACGCCCGCCCGAAACAATAATTTCTGCTTCCTCTAAGTTTACCTTTTCAGTTAAGTCTTCGATAAAATCCAATAATTTTACCCTGGGTGAAGCTAATTCAAGAATTGTTTTTTCAATTACCTCCCCGCCCCCGACGAGATTCTTTTGAGCTTTCTTCATAACTTTGGGTCTCACCGTAGCCATCTGTGGCCTTTTGTTCGGACATATGATTGTTGCCATGATGTTTCCACCAAAAGCGGGACGTGTTTGCAATAAAAGCCCTTTTTCTTCATCTATACCGAGCTCCGTACAATCAGCGGTGAGCCCCGTTTCTAAAGTTGCCGCTACTTTTGGAATTAAGGAACGGCCAAACGAAGTAGCCCCAGCCAAAAATATTTCCGGCCTGTGTTCTTTAATTAGTTCCACTAAAACATCACAATAGGATTCGTCTAAACAATTCTTTAAGGTTGGGTTATCTACAACATAAGTTTTATCCGCTCCGAAAGATATGAGTTCTTTAGCTAAATTGCTTACTTTGTCTCCCAACAAAACAGCGGAAAGTTCGACTTCCAACCTATCAGCCAACTTTCTGCCTTCCCCGAGAAGTTCAAAAGTAACGTTGGCCAACACTCCTTCCCTTTGCTCCGCAAAGACCCAAACTCCTTTATAATTATCGATATCGGGAACACTTTTATCTTTTTTATCTATTGAAATTGCGTCATACTTGCAAACGGAAACACACGTCCCACATAAAATGCATTTACTATTTATGTATGCTTTCTTTTCAACTATATCTATGGCTCCATACATGCAAGCTTTTACACAAAGTTTACAGCCCATACACTTATTTAGATCTATCTTTATACCCAAAATTATCTCCTAACCATTTCGCTCTATAAACAAATAGCTGTTAAATGATTTTGCTTTCTCTTAGCTTAGAAATAAGTTTTTCAGCTATCTCTATCGGTTCACCTTCGATTATTTCACCTTTTTTTGAAACCTCAGGAGCAAAAATCCGCACAACCTGAGTTGGAGAACCGGACATTCCTATTTTTTCATCATCTGCGCCTATGTCTTTAGCCGACCAAGTCATTATTTCAGCCTTTTTTGCCCTCATCATCCCCCGCAGTGATGGCACGCGCGGCTCGCTTATTTCCTTAACAACGGTGATAACCAAAGGCATCTCGGCCTCAATTACCTCATAACCGTCCTCAATCATACGTTGAAATTGAATACAACCATCTTCAATATTTTTAATTTGACTCACGTAAGTTACAATCGAAGCCCCAAGCTTTTGGGCAAGCTCCGGTCCCACCTGGGCTGTATCCCCATCCGCCGTTTGCTTCCCGCAAATTATTAGATCAAATTGTCCGATTTTTTTTATTCCTTTCGACAAAGTATAGGAAGTAGCCAAGGTATCCGCTCCGGCAAATTTTCTGTCTGAAAGCAAAATCACATCATCTACTCCCATGGCAATCGCCTCTCTTAATGCTTCCTCTGCTTGGGGTGGACCCATAGTGACAGCGGTAACTTTTCCACCCAACTTTTCCTTTATCCTAATTGCTTCTTCTAACGCATATGTATCAAAGGGATTAATTATGCTTTCAGTTCCCTCTCGCATAAGTGTATTTGTTTCAGGGTCTATTTTTACCTTCGTTGTAGCCGGAACCTGTTTAATGCAAACGACAATATTCACCGTTACCCCCGTTATCTATTTTTTTTCGAGTTTTCTTTGATTAATTGAAGAGCAACAACATTTCGTTGGATTTGATTTGTTCCTTCATAGATTTGAAGAATTTTTGCGTCACGTAGCATTTTCTCAGCCGGGTATTCTCGCATGTAACCATGACCACCCAATATTTGAACAGCATCAACCGCTACTTTCATGGCCGTATCTGTAGCAAAAGTCTTTGCTGCTGCAGATTCCTTAGAAAAAACCTTTGCTCCGCTATCGATTGTTTTGGCGGTAGCATAAACCAATGCTCGAGCTGCTTCAATAGAAATTGCCATATCGGCAAGCATATGTTGTACTGCTTGAAAAGAATATACCGGCTGGCCAAACTGAACTCGTTCACCCGAAAAATTTAAAGCTACATCTAAAGCCCCCTGAGCAAGGCCAACGCCTTGAGCTCCTATTCCGGGACGGGTCACATCCAGAGTTTTCATGGCAACAATAAAGCCTATCCCTTCTCGCCCAATGATATTTTTCTTGGGTATTCTGCAATTTTCAAATATTAGTTCTCTTGTGGAGGAGCATCTTATTCCCAACTTTTTCTCTTTTTTCCCAAACGAAAAACCCGGTGTTCCTTTTTCCACTATAAATGCCGAGGCTCCACGGATTCCTTTATTTTTATCGGTCAGGGCAATCACCGTGTAAATATCGGCTTCACCACCGTTTGTTATCCATTGTTTGGTCCCGTTGAGAACATAAAAATCCCCATCCTCCATCGCTGTAGTTTGGATACCGGAAGCATCGCTACCGGCATTGGCCTCAGTGAGACCAAAAGCGGCAAGTTTTTCACCGGAAGCTATACCGGAAAGATATTTCTTTTTTTGTTCTTCTGAACCAAACAGAAGAATGGGATACGCCCCGAGAGCGCATGCGGCATAACTCACCGAAACACCACAACAAGCCTTGCTTAATTCTTCAACTGCAAGTATAGTTTCAAAACAACCAAAACCCATTCCTCCATACTCTTCCGGTATATAAAGAGCAAATAAATCTGCCTGCGCCAAATCATTTAATATGCTTTTGGGAAATTCCTCTTTTTCATCCAGTTCAGCCCTTACAGGAATTATCTTTTCGTTGGCTATTTTTTGAGTTAGTTCTTTTATCATTTGTTGTTCTTCTGTTAAAAAGTAATTCAATCAACCCACTCCCATCTAAATGCATTATTGCAAAAGTGCAAATTTAAAAACATTTTTAAAACCTAAAGTTTTTAATTTCTCTGTTTGCCAATAGGTACGGCAATTTACAATTTTCAATTCGACAAAGTCGCTTTGCTCCATTTAATTACATTGGCACCCCATGTTAATCCGGCACCGAAACCAACCAAAAGCAAAATATCGCCCACTTTTATCCGATGAGCTTTTGCAAGTTCATCTAAAGCAATCGGTATTGAAGCTGTCGATGTGTTGCCAAATTTATCGATATTGCTGATAATTTTATCAGAATTAATTTTCAATTTTCTGGCCGCGGCCTCCAGTATTCTTGTGTTTGCCTGATGAGGAATTACATAACTCACATCATCAATTGTTAGATTTGCTTTTTTAAGCGCCGCCTTTGCTGCCTGTGGCAAAGCTCTTACCGCAAACTTAAAAACCTCATTACCATTCATGTTGACACAATGAAGTTTTTTCTCATATGAATTTTCGGTTGCGGGTACCCGTGACCCGCCAGCCGGGATTTGCAAGAGATTGGCGCCCGCACCGCTTGCTGCTAAATAATTTGAAAGAATGCCATAACCTTCCTCAACTTCTCCAAGCACTATTGCTCCCGCCCCATCACCGAATAAAACGCATGTGTTACGATCTGTCCAGTCAATGTACCGAGAAAGAGCATCAGCTCCGATAATTAAAATCTTTTTATACAAGCCGGTCTCTATAAATTGAGTCCCAACTGTAATCGCGTATATAAATCCGGTGCAGCCGGCAGATATATCAAAAGCCGGCATAGTTTTCGCGCCCAGTTTTTGTTGAACAAGACACGCCGTGGAAGGCATGACCATTTCCGGTGAACATGTAGACAAAATTATTAAATCAATGTCTGCAATATTTAAATTCCCGTTTAAAAGCGCTTCTCTGGCTGCTTCAACAGCCAAATCGGAAACATTTATATTATCGCTTATAATCCTTCGTTTTGAGATGCCGGTTCGTGTTTGGATCCATTCATCGCTTGTATCAACCATCTTTTCCAAATCAAAATTGGTCAAGACTTTATCGGGCAAATTAGAACCGGTTCCAATAATCCCAACTGATGATTTTTTCTTTATGTGATTTTCCCCCTAAATGCTTTTTTTAATTTCTGAAATAATATTTTCTGAAACAGCTCGTTTTGCAACCATAATTGCATTTCTAACAGCCCTTGCATTTGAGTTTCCGTGTCCAATAACGCAAACTCCGTCTATTCCGAGAAGATAAGCTCCTCCATATTCTTCATGATTTAACTTATTTTTAAGGGTCTTAAAAGTGGGAGCAAGCAAAAAACCTCCCAGCTTTCCAAAAAAAGATGACTTAACCGCCGTTTTGATTTCCGAAAAAAATGCAGAAGTTAAGCCTTCTATTAGCTTTAAAGCCACGTTCCCGGTAAAACCATCACAAACGACCACATCAACTTTTGCATCAAAGATGTCATTTCCCTCTACGTTTCCAACAAAACCGGTAACAGACTCCATCAATTTGTGAGTATTTAAAATGAACTCGCTTCCTTTTTCGCGCTCTTCCCCCACATTTAATAATCCAATCGTAGGTTCGCTAACCCCGACTACTTTTGAAGAGTAAACTCTTCCCATGTTTGCAAACTGAACCATATTTTCCGGTTTGCAATCTGCGTTTGCCCCAACATCTAAAAGAACAACCGGTTTTTTGGGAGCAGGGACCACAACTCCTATCGCCGGTCTTAAAATACCCTTAATCCGGCCTATCTTCAGCAAGGCGGCACTCATCGTCGCCCCTGTGTTCCCGGCAGAAACTAAAGCATCCGCTTTATTTTCCTTTACAAGTTGAGCAGCAATGGAAATTGATGAATTTGGTTTTGCTCTCACCGCTCTAGCCGCATGCTCTCCCATCCCAATTACTTCAGGTGCATGCTTGATGCCGATATTTTCACGCAGACACAGTCTGCCCAACTCATCATTTATTTGGTCTTCTTTCCCGACCAAGACTATATTAAGTTCCGCATCATCGGCTGCCATATGGGCCCCTTTTACTATTTCATTTGGGGCAAAATCTCCTCCCATGACATCAACAGCAATTGTAATCGAAGAATGAACCACCTTGATTATTTAACCTCCAAAACCTGCTTGCCGTCATAATAACCGCATTCCGGACAAACATGGTGTGGCAATTTAGACTGATGACATTGTGGGCATACACATATTGTAGATGATTTAATTTTATTATGATTTGCTCGTCTGGAGTCACGTTTTGCTCTAGACGTTTTTCTCTTAGGAACCGCCAACTAAAAAACCTCCTTTTTAATTATTGCTCTTCTCCAGTTTTTCCTTGAATTCTTTTAACTTTAAGAGTCTAATATCAATTTCTTTTTTCGTACAACTACATGGACCCAAGTTTAAATTCTTTCCACATTTTATACATAATCCTTTACACTCATCGTTGCAAATAGCTTTCATTGGCAAACTTAATAAAAATGCTTGCTCTGCAACAAACCTTATATCAATTTTTTCATTTTTAATTCTAAAAACTTCATCTTCATCGAGCTCGTTTTTGTCAGACGAAAAAACTTCATCGAGCATAACTTCTGTTTTTCTCTCAAACTCAGTTAAACAACGATTGCAAATAAGCCCTATTTTTCCGCAAACCTTGCCCTTAACATTTAATTTCATATCAACATTTTCAATAGTAAAATTAAAATGTACCGGACCAATAAAATTTAATTTTTCCGCATCACAAACCGGTTTTAATTCATAATAAAAATCAAACTTTTTCTTGACACCCGGGATTTTCAATATTTCGGATACGTTAATAATTAAAGATTTCATAGCCTCTCGTCAAATTAAACTGCACATTTTAACATATGTAAGCAATACATAAAAAAGACCTCATGGCCTGCCACAAGACTTTTTCTTGCGCTTTAATAATTTATCAGACAATCTTAAGTTCTTGGCTGTGTTTTACCCTGTAGTCTATCTCTTCCCCTCTGAACAGCAGATAAAAGCTTACCCAAGTTAACCTCAAGGTTTGCAAGCGTCTCGTCAGCATAATCCTCCGCTCCCAAACGGATTTCTCTCTCCTTTTCCTTAGCGGTAGTAATTATCTCATTAGCCTGTGACTCAGCCATTTTTACTATTTCCTGCTCCGATGCAATTTGCTCTGCTTTTTTACGAGCCTCTTCAAGAACAAGATTTGCTTCTTTCTCAGCTTCAGTCAACATCTCTTGTTTTTCCTTTACAATCCATCTGGCTTGTTTTAGCTCGTCAGGCAAAGAAGCACGCATTTCATCAATAATAGCGTATAATTTTTGTTCACTCACCATTATTGAACCACCAAAAGGCACTCGTTTTGCCGTTGTAATAATATCCTCAAGTTTATCGATTAAAGTCATTATATCCATTAATTACATCCTCTCCTTCTATCTTTAAAAAATTTTCTTAACCCCTCTTCTGCATCTGATGGAACAAGTCCTTTTACGCATCCCCCAAACTTTGCAATTTCCTTTACTGCGCTTGAGCTCAAATAAGCATATTGTGAACTCGCCATCATAAATATTGTCTCAACATCAGGATCCAGCTTCTGATTGAACTGAGCCATCTGAAATTCATGTTCAAAATCCGAAACAGCCCTTAGGCCTTTAATTATCGCACATGCTCCATGTTTTTCGGCAAAATCCACTAAAAGCGAGTCAAACGATTCAACTTCAACATTACTTACCTTTAAATTGTCCTTTACGGCTAATTTAATAAAATTAACTCTTTCTTCCAAAGAAAAAAGTGGAGTTTTTACAGTATTTACAAAAACGCCCACCACAACCTTATCGAACAAATGTGATGCTCTTTCAATTATATCAAGATGACCGTTTGTAATCGGATCAAAACTACCTGGGCAGATTGCAGCTTTCATCTTTTCCCTTCCTGATTAATTCATAAAAACTTAAACTTCCTTCGCCGTACTTCCGAGTAAATCTAAGTTCCAGCCCTTCTTCTAAGCAAACAAAATCTCTTCTCGAAGAGTACTCTAACACAATTAACCCACAGCTACTCAGAGCTTTACTTTCTACGATACCTTTAAATATGGAGTTTAACACATTAAAATCAATTTTATAAGGAGGGTCCAAAAAAATCAATTCAAACTTTTTATTCTTACCGGCAAGATCCTTCAGAAAGCCTTTTACAAACCCTTTAAACACAATTCCTTTTTCCGAAAAAGCAGTTTTTTTGAGATTTTTGCGGATTGCATCAACTGCTTTAGGACTACTCTCAACAAACGTTACCTCTTGCGCGCCTCTGCTTAAAGCCTCAATGCCTAATGAACCTGAGCCCGCAAATAAATCAAGTGCCCGGGCCCCCGATGCTCTATCTGCAATTATGTTAAAGAGCGCTTCTTTTATCCTGTCAGATGTAGGTCTCGTATGAAGACCTTTTGGCGACAGCAACTTTGTGCCCTTTGCAATGCCGGCGATTACGCGCATTTGGCTCCTTGTATAAAACAAAACTTTTACTTAACGGTTCAACATCATTTAACCGCAAAATAACCAATCAAGATTTTTAGAAAATTGTCTTTTAACCGCCCTCAATAAAGGTTTGTGGATTGGAAATTTGAGCTGAGGATCATCTTCTATCATGGCAAAAGCTTCCTTTCTGGTTTCGAGAAGAACTTCAACATCTCTGGTTAATTTGGCAAGTTTAAGGTCGGGAATCCCCGACTGTCGTACTCCAAAAAGCTGACCTTCTCCTCTAATTTCCAAATCCGCTTCTGCCAACTTAAAGCCGTCTTTTATGTTTTTTATTGCACTCATTCGAGCCTTGGACTCATCGGTTGAAATATCAGCCATCAAAATGCAGCAAGATTTGTGTTCACCGCGACCTATTCTGCCTCTCAATTGATGAAGCTGAGAGAGCCCAAACCTATCGGCATTTTCAATTAGCATAACCGATGCATTTGGAATATCGACACCTACTTCAATAACCGTTGTTGAAATCAATACATCAATTTCGCCATTATGGAACCTATCCATTATCCTTTCTTTCTCTTCAGATTTGAGTTTTCCGTGAATTACTTCAACCTTAAAATCCGGGAATATTTTACTTCTTAAAAAAAGCACCTCATCCATAACCGCTTTTGCTTCAATTTTATCTGATTCCTCAATTAGAGGACAAATTATATATCCCTGCCTACCTTTTTTGATTTCACTCCTTATCTTTTTATATGCTTTTTCACGCTGCCGGTTACTGCAAACATAGGTCTCAACGTAGTCAGAAAAATTTCGTCCGCCGGGTCTTTCTTTTATGGTTGATATATCGATGTCTCCATACAAAGTCAGTGACAATGTTCGCGGAATGGGAGTTGCTGTCATTATTAATACATCCGGACAGACACCTTTTTCTTTAAGCTTTAACCTTTGCTCAACCCCAAAGCGATGTTGCTCATCTATGACAACCAAACCTAAGTTGTTAAATTCAACACCTTCTTGTATTAAAGCGTGGGTTCCAATAACAATATCAATATTTCCTTTATTTATCTCATCTTGAAATTCTTTCTTTTTCTTAGAAGGCAAACTTCCGGTTAAATTTACAGAAGATACCCCAAGTTTATTTAGAATATTTTTTGTTTTACGATAATGTTGATTAGCAAGAACTTCTGTTGGAGCCATAATTGCACCCTGATAACCATTTTTAATCGTAGAATACAAAGCAGCTAAAGCTACAACCGTTTTGCCGGAACCAACTTCCCCTTGCAGCAGACGATTCATCGGACGCAAGCCGGTCATGTCTTTTTGAATATCTTTAAGGACTTTTTTTTGGTCCGTTGTTAATTCAAACGGCAGCAAACTAAAAAACGGAGTCATTTGTTCTTCTTTGATAATGTGCTTAATTCCGACATTGCTTTCCTTAAATTTGCTCTTCTTAAAGGCTAACCCCAATTGCATTAAAAAAAGTTCGTCAAAAAGGAGTCTTTCCTTTGCCTTTTTTAATTTTAATTCAGATGAAGGAAAATGAATTTCCTTTAAGCTAAAAGAAAGAGGCAGAATCTTAAATTTGTCTCTTAATTCTATGGGCATAAAATCGGGCATATCCGAAAATTCATCAAGCAAATTTTTTATAATGCGTCTAATTAAAGTGGATGAAAGATCTTGAGTGGCGGGATGTATGGGGATAATTCTTCCGGTATGTGCCCCCCTCTGACAATCTGCTGAATAAGTACAAGATTTGCGTTCCGAAACATCTTCAATAACATCAAAAAGTGGGTTTTGAATCTGCATCAATCCAAACTTGTAAAGCACCTTACCGCTTAATGCAACTTGCGTTCCTTTTTTAAGTCTTCCGGCAATATAGTCTTGATTAAACCATGTTCCATAAATATATCCGGTACCGTCAAAAACCCCTAAACTTAAAACCCTGGTGCCTCTCTGCCCCCTGTGTTTTCTTACATCTTTAATTTCACCAACGACAGTAACATCTTCCCCGATTTTAACTTCGGATATCTTCCTTATTTTAGCAAAATTCAGATATCTATGAGGGAAATGATATAAAAGGTCTCCAATGGTTTCAATTTTTAATCGTCTAAAACGTTTGCCTGTAGCAATTCCAACATATCTCACCGATTCAATGGGCTTATCGAGCAAAGCAACCTTCTCGATTGAATCAAATTTTGAAAAATCTCTAAAGGATGGCTCTTGAGTTTTTATTTTTTTTAAAATCTTAATTCTCTCAGAGGATGAACATGTTTTAAAATTTGACAAATCAAAATCCGTGTTTTGAAGATATTCAGCAAAACCTCCCACCACCGATTTATTATTTGCTCCAAATTTTTCCTCAAGCTCTACTAACTTATTTAAAAACTTTTCAGCCATAAAATTATTCCTGATAGTAAGCTAATGCAATTGCCCCCGGGCCGGTATATGTTCCGATAACGGCACCAACCTCCTCTTCCGTTGTTTGGCTTAATTTAAACCCTTCTTTCAACAGAAGTTCCTTTAAATACACTAAATTGTCAGGAGCGTCACCATGCGCAATAACTAAACAATAAGACTTATCTTGATCTATGCTTTCTTTGGCGATAGAAACAATTTCTTGCATGGCTTTTCTGGTTCCTCTTGCTTTCTTGTAGGGCGCCACCAAGCCATCTTCCAAAGTAAGAATCGGCTTAATTTTTAGCAAACCGCCAACCAACGCTTGCGCTTTCCCAACGCGCCCACCCATATGAAGATACTTTAAAGTGTCAACAACAAATAATATTTTTACCCTATTCCGCGCCTTATTAACAATTTCGATTATTTCCACAGCGGTTTTTCCTTCATCGCGTGCTTTAACGGCCAAATCAACTAAGATAGATGTTCCCAAAGACGCTAATCCCCCATCAATTACGGTAACCGGTATATTTATATTTTTACTGGCTATCTGAGCAGATTGAATTGTGCCGCTCAGCTTTGAAGAAATATGTATTGAGATAATATGTGTATGGTCACGGGATAATTTTTTATAAACTTCCTCAAATTGAGCAACAGTTGGCTGAGATGTCTTTGAAAGAACATCTGAGGCCCTTAACTTCTTATAAAATTCTTTCGGTTTGATGTCGATCCAATCTTTAAACGATTCTTCTTTGAAACGAACCATCAAAGGTACCATACAAACATCATGTTCTTTATAATAAGAAAGTTCGAAATCAGCGGTACTATCTGTTACGATTGCAACTTTTTCTATCTCAATCAACTCCTTTTTTTACATCAAATTTCACGCATTATTCATTTTGCTTACTTATTCTACCCCGATAATTAAAGGATAAAGAGCTTGCCCGCCTTTGTGAGTATCAATTTCAATTCCAGGATGTTTTTCTAAAACAATTTTTGATAATTCCTCCAAAGTCTTTTCTTCTACACCATTACCAAGCAAAAGCGTTACAACTTCACTTTCATCATCAAGCATTGAGTCTATTAGTTTTTCTGCGGTCTTTATAAAAGATTTATCTGAAACCTTAACTTCATGATCGGTAAGCCCAATAAAATCTCCCTTTTTAATTTTTCCGCATGATGTTTTTGAATCCCTGACCGCTCTTGTTATTTCACCGGTCTTAACTTCAAACAAAGAGTCCGTCATATTTTTCACATTTGAGGAAAGAGATTCGTTTTTATTAAAAGCCAATAAAGCCGTAAAAGCCTCAGGTATTGACTTTGAGGGGACAATGCCAATCTCTTTTTTTGTCAGTTCAGATACTCTTTGAGCAGCTAAAATTATATTTTTATTGTTTGGAAGAATTACAACCTTTGAGTTTTTTATATCTTCAACAACTTTTAGAATATCGGCAGTACTTGGGTTCATGGTTTGGCCCCCGTTTACAATTCGTTGAACACCCAAACTAACCATAATTTTCTTAATTCCTTCTCCGTTAGCCACGGCAACAAGTCCAATTTCACTTGTAGACTCGGAAATTTGGCTGACTCTTCTCTTGCTTTCTTCCTGCATATTATTTATTTTTACTTGAGCCAAAGATCCTTTATCTGTCGCAAGCTGTATAACTTTACCGGGGTCGTTTGTATGTATATGCACATGAGCTAATTTTTCCGAACCTACAACCAAAACAGAGTCACCTAATGGGGCAAGCTCCTCTTCAAATTCTGCAATATTAATTTCTTCGCCGTTTAAAATAAACTCGGTACAATATTGGTATTCCAGAGAAATCTCCTCGGCGGATTGTAAAATCGGAGCATTGTAATCTGCCAACTCTTCATTCTCTATTTCTCCTCTTATTGAAGACAAAATACCGCTTCCTATAACAACCAACCCCCAACCACCGGCGTCAACAACTCCCGCTTCTTTAAGAACGGGTAGAAGCTCGGGCGTTCTCATAACAGATTTCCTTGCTTCGCTTAAAACATATTCCAAAAATATGTCCAGCTCTATTTCTTTGTCGAATTCTTTTGCCGCCGCCGCCGCGTCCTTTATCACGGTAAGCATGGTTCCTTCAACGGGCTTTCTAATCGCCCTGTATGCAACCTGTGTACCATTCTCTAAAGCTTCCATGAGAAAAATCGAGGTAACATACTTTTTTGACGACAAAATTTCGCAAACTCCTTTGATTATTTGAGAAAGAATTACACCTGAATTACCACGTCCACCCATAAGAGAACCATATGTTAGGGCCTTACATATATCTTCCATTGTATTTGGTTTGACTTTAGATAATTCGTCATAAACCGATCGCATGGTAAGAACCATGTTTGTCCCGGTATCTCCATCAGGAACAGGGTATACGTTAAGCTTATTTATCTCTTCTTGGTGTCTTTGAAGAGCATTTAAAGCAGATTTTATTAGATTGGGAAAATCACCGACAGTTAGTTTCAGCATAAATAACCCTTTTATGACTACTTTCTCGTCTTTACCCCTTGAACATGTACTTCAACATTGGATACTTCTAATTCCGCGTATTTCTCAATCTCATATTTAACACGTTCAACCAGATTCCGGGCAACTTCGCTCAAATTTGTCCCATGTTCAATTATCACATATAAATCAATTTCAACTTTACCGTCTAAAATTATTACCCTGACACCCTTCTTTAACTTATCCCTAGCCAAAAATCGGGCAACCTCATCTTTTGCGTTGGGGCTGACCATCCCCACAATCCCATAACTTTCAAGCGCCGCAAAACCTGCCAATTCAGCTATAACATCGTTGGAAACCTTTATTTGACCAAAATATTTTTCATCTTTGTCCATTACAGTCTCCTTCACAATACAAATACATCTTCAATACGTGCTGATTATAGCATAAGAAAAAGAGACAAAAAATCAAAACCCTTCTTGCAAAAAATCCTTCATAATGCTAATATTTCTCGAGTAAAAAAGACGCTACAAAACAGGAGTTGTTTATATGTCAAAAAAATGTGAAGTTTGTGGTAAGGGTCCTTTGTTTGGTAAAAGCGTGAGCCATTCGCATAAAAAAACATTAAAAACCCGAAAAGCAAATATACAAAACATAAAAATAATTAAGGACGGAAAAGTACAAAAAGCAAATATTTGCACAAGATGTATTAAATCTAATAAAATAACAAAGGCTTAAACCCGCACTAACTATATACACCCCAAATTTTTATTGATTTATGTTTATTGATGATTTTAAAAAAGCTA
>DFBH01000025.1 GCA_002366545.1 Candidatus Oleimmundimicrobium americanum
AAATTTACCAGAAAAGAAATAAAAGAAAAAATCAAAAGATTATTACCGGAGAGAGTCCAGACTCTTCTTAAAGAATTTGGTGATTTAGCAGAAAAAAAAGGTTTAAATGTGTATCTTGTCGGTGGATTTGTCCGGGATATTCTACTAAACCATCGCAATCTCGATGTTGATATTGTTGTCGAGGGTGACGCGATTGCTTTTGGGAAAGCCATTGTCAAAAAGATGGGAGGTCGAATTCGGGCTCACAAGAAGTTTGGCACGGCGGTACTGATTTTACCCAACGATTTTCGTGTAGACATTGCTTCATCCCGAATTGAATATTATGAGCATCCCGCGGCTTTACCCCAGGTTGAATTTACGTCCATAAAGAATGATTTGTCGAGGCGGGACTTTAGCATAAATGCTATGGCGATGGCTTTAAATACTCCTCGTTTTGGCGGTCTTTTGGATTTCTTCTGGGGCCAGCGTGATGTTGAAAAAAAACAGATTAGAGTTTTACATAGTTTAAGTTTTGTGGAAGATCCAACGCGTATATTTAGGGCTGTGAGGTTTGAGCAAAGATATGGCTTTATGATGGAAGCGCAAACAGAGGAGCTTGCAAAAAAAGCAATTGAGATGGAGTTGGTTGGTGAGCTTACAAATGCGAGAGTCATGTATGAGTTGGTTATGATATTATCTGAAAAAACAGCTTGGGAGGCGATTGAGCGCTTGTGGCAATTGGGCGCTTTACAGATACTTCACTCCAAACTAATTGTCGATAATCAACTCAAACTTCTTTTTAAACAGATTTTAAATTCCATCCCTCAATTGGATATTTATTTTTCTGCCAAGTCCCGGCAATGGATCGTGCTTTTGATGGCAATGTTTCGGAATTTGAACGAAGATGAACTTGCCGAGTGGTGTTCGCAGATGCGTTTGAAAAAGAAAGATGAAAAAGTTTTTAAAGAGGGGATTTTAGAGGCACCTGATGTATTGAAAAAACTGAGTTTATCTCCAAAGATAAAGAACAGCGAGCTCTATTTCTTGTTAAACGGCTTATCTCAGGAATCGCTGGTTTATGTATTTTCGCGCAGTTCGCGTCCTCAAATGAAAGAAAGAATTATTTATTATCTTTCTAATCTTAAGAACATTTCAACCGGTCTTTCAGGCAAGGATTTGGAAAAATTAGGATTTGAGGCCTCTCCATTGTATAATCTGGTCTTACGAGATTTGCTCACTGCAAAATTGGATGGTGTTGTGAAAACCGAAAAAGAAGAGACAGAATTTGTAAAGTCGGCGTTTAAAAGATTAGGGAGGGATAGTATATTTTGATTAGTTTAGCTGGAGTAATGCTTTTTATAGCGCTGATACCGGCGATAATAGTTCATGAATATTGTCATGGAAGGGTTGCTGAATTATTGGGAGATAAAACCGCAAGATTTGCGGGCAGATTGACGCTTAACCCCATACCTCACATTGATCTTTTTGGTACGATAATTTTACCCTTACTTATGGTAATTTCGGGTTCCCCAATTGTTTTTGGATGGGCAAAGCCTGTTCCTATTAATCCCTATAATTTTAAGGATCCTCGTAAAGGAATGATGTATACGGGGATGGCGGGGCCCGCTTCAAATTTAGTTATGGCCGCGATTGCCGGTTTAATTGTAAGGGTCGGATTGTTTGCTTATGCTCCTATTATCGAGACTTTTTTAGTTTACTTTTCGCTTATAAATATATTGTTGGGTGTTTTTAACCTTATACCGATACCCCCTTTAGATGGTTCTCGTATACTGTCAGGTCTTTTGCCTCCTGAATTGGCAAGAGAATACAATAAAATTGAGCGATATGGCATGGTTATATTGATAATCATCTTTCTTTTTTTTAATAATGTACTTTGGGCTGTAATCGGTCCTGCCATGAAATTCTTAAGTTACTTATTTTTGGGCTATCATTTTTTTTAAAGATTTAAGAAGAGGTGTTTACGTGAAAAAACGAGTTGTAAGCGGAAATCGTCCGACGGGAAAGCTTCATATAGGTCACTATCACGGAGCTTTAAAAAATTGGATTGAGCTGCAAGATAAATACAATTGCTTCTTTTTTGTAGCTGATTGGCACGCTTTAACCACAAAGTATGATGAGACGAAAAACTTAAGAAAAGACGTGGAAGAGATGGTGATTGATTGGATAGCTGCCGGGCTTAATCCTTCGAAGTGCACCATATATCGTCAATCTGACGTGCCGGAGGTTGCAGAATTAAACCTCTACTTTTCCATGATTACGCCAATTTCCTGGTTGGAAAGATGTCCTACTTATAAAGAAATGATTAATGAAATTAATTATAAAGATATATCCACTCACGGATTTTTGGGGTATCCGATTTTACAAGTAGCCGATATAGTTCTGTATCATGGTGAGCTTGTGCCCGTAGGAGAGGACCAGTTGCCCCATCTTGAGCTTGGGAGAGAAATAGTTCGCCGATTTAATCACTTTTATGGTCAATATTTTTCTGAGCCCCAAGCAATTTTGTCCCAGGCAAAGAGGGTTCCCGGGATAAATGGGCGCAAGATGAGCAAAAGCTATGGAAACGCCATAAATTTATCGGATTCGCCGGAAGAAATTTTAAAAAAAGTTCAAATGATGATAACCGATCCCGCGCGTATAAAACGAACTGATTTGGGGCATCCTGATGTTTGTTTAGTTCACGGTCTTCATAAAATATACAGCGATGATGTTGATAAAATTACCGAAGGGTGTAAAGCGGGGGAAATAGGTTGTGTTGAGTGTAAAAAGTTACTTGCCGAAAGGATAAACGAATCTTTGGCTGATTTTAGAAAACGAAGAGCTGAGCTTGAAGGGAATTCTGACAAAGTGTGGGATATCTTAAGGGAAGGTGCCAAAAAAGTAAAACCCATTGCTCAAGAAACCCTTAATGAGGTAAGAAAAAGAGTGAGGATTGATTAAATAAAGAAGCTTAGAGCACAGAGATTAGAGCATAGAGCAAAGAGCAGGGAGCAGACGGGAGAGAGGGTTGGCGACATAGTAACATAGCGACTTAGAAACCAAGTAGCCACGTAACTAAGAAACTAAGAAACCAGATAACTCCCGACTTCCGACTAATTAGGGCTAAAGCCCTCGTGATGACAAAGAAAAGGCAGGTACAGGCATGGAAGCCGTAGGCGACTAAATAATCTGCTTTAACAAGAATCTAAGGAGCTAAGAAACCAGGGTGTCTTATCAAATAAAAATTGAGGGTTTTGAGGGACCCTTTGATCTTCTTTTAAATTTAATAATGAAGCAAAAGCTCGATATCTATGACGTTCCCATCGCTAAAATAACCGAGGAATATCTTTCTTACATCGAACATTTGCAAGTTCTTGATTTGGAAATGGCCAGCGAGTTTTTATTGGTCGCGTCAACGTTGGTTGAAATAAAATCAGCGACTCTTCTTCCAGGGAAGGAAAGTAACCTGGAAGAAGAAATTTCCCCCGAAGAAGCCAGGCAAAATCTTGTTGCAAGGTTGGTTGAGTACAAGAAGTTTAAAAATGCTTCTTTGAGTTTAAAGGCGAGGTTAGAATCTGAGAGCAGATTTTATAAACGCGAGGTTGGTTTGGAAGATAGATTTCTTAAACTTATGCCGGATTTTTTGGAAGGTGTGCCAATTGAAAGTTTAGCTGAAAAAATAGGCAAACTTTTGGCAAAGAAAAGCACTCTTGTTGATACGTCACATGTGATCCCGAAACCCATTAACCTAAAAGTAGTTTTTCCAATTATAATTAGTAAATTTACGCGCAAAAAAATGCAATCTTTTCGTGAGCTTACAACTGATTGTAAAAGTAAAGCCGAGATAGTTGCTTATTTTTTAATTATTTTAGACTTTTATAAAAATGGTTTACTGAAGATTAATCAAGCTAAAATTTTTGGTGAAATTGAAATGGAGTTTTGTGAAGTCCCAAACCCTAAAATAACGGAGGAAATTTATGGAATCTGATGTAAGGGGCATATTAGAGGCCCTCCTTTTTGTTGCAGACGAACCTTTAACTTTAAAACAATTCGTAAAAATAACGGGATTCGACGGAGATTTAATTGTAAAAACACTCAACGAGTTGGCCGAGGAGTATCAACGGGAAAATAGGGGTATTCAGTTGAGAGAGGTGGCTGGCGGTTATAGATTTTTTACACATCCTGCCTATGCCCCATATATCGAGAAACTGGTACTCTCTGCTGATTATCGAAAAATTAGTCAGGCCTCCTTGGAAACCCTTGCAATTATTGCATATAAGCAACCGATTACACGAGCTCAAATAGGGGCGATAAGAGGAGTTAATGTTGTAGGGGCCATTGCTTCTCTTCACGAAAAGGGATTAATTAAGGAAATGGGCAGGGAACGAGGGCCCGGACAACCAATTTTGTATGGAACAACGGAAATATTTCTTGAAAATTTTGGTTTAAAAAGTATTGATGAACTCCCGCCGGTTAAAGATTTTGCGCCCGATGAAGAAACGGTGGATCAACTCCAATTAAAGTTAATGTCTGAGCCTGTTGAAAACTTGGAGAAGGAAAGCTAGCGTAGAGCAGAGAGCATTCTTTCTCGTCATTGCGCCTGCCCGCCAATGCCCAACGGCATCATAGGTGTAGGCAGGCGGGCCGGAGGGAACGCGGCAATCTCAGGCCTACTCGTCATTGCGAGGCGAAGCCGAAGCAATCTCATCTATGAGATCGCCACGCTCCCTATGGTCGCTCGCAATGACAGGTGTAAAGATGCTTCAGTTACAAGACACTAGAGGGGTTCGTATCAGAAATCCATTTTGGATTGTGCTACTTCCCTAATTTTTTCTGCTATTTTCTCTTTATATATTTTACCAACAGAGTC
>DFBH01000008.1 GCA_002366545.1 Candidatus Oleimmundimicrobium americanum
GTTGTTGATAAGATTTTGGGCAAGAACTCCGATGGCCAAGGCATCTCCACTCTCGGCATTTGCATTACCGTTGTTCTCAGCATCGATACCGACTAAACTTGCGCTTCCGGCACACGTATCACCACAGCATCCTTCACCCTCTCCACCTTCCACTTGAGTACAGGCGGTTGAGTTAGATTCTATGTCAGTTAAGGAGGAGTTTCCGATTGCCGCGGCATCGCCGGTTTGAGCATTGGCGTTACCCACTAAAATATCCACAAAGCTCCAAATTATCGTTCCGATGAAACTTGATGACCCGTGTGGGATTCCGCATGGAGCTCCATATGAGGGTGAAGGCGTACTTTCTTCTGGCTCTTCAACCTCTGGCTCTTCAGGTTGAGGGGATACTTCAGAAGAAATCTCGTCTTCAGGTTGAGGAGGAACCTCATACACCAGTTGCTCAACAAAGGAAGGAGCTCTAGTTCTTCGGCCAGCATATCGGACCTCAGTAAACGGGAGTACCTCGTCAGAATAGCCCAGCGACTCTCCGTCTGAACCATTAATATAAGTATCAACTATATTAAATGTGGGCCCGTTTGTTTCAATCTTGTCTCTGTGTGCTACAAAAGGAGCAAAGCAGATGGTTCCACCGAAAATTAAAGCCAGTATCACTACAGTAACCTTCCGCTTCACTTTATTTCACCTCCTTTCAAAAAGCTTTGTCTTTCGCATCGTTTCTATTTGTATGAAATCCAAATGTTCTCAACAAAATCAATAATGATATTCAATAGAATGATATGAATGCGGATGGGGCATAAAGAGATTTCTCTTCTGCCCCATCTCTTTAACGATTAATAATTTAATTTGGAAGCTCAAGGTTAATTCCACCGACAGCGAAAACACAGGCATCAACTGTATTACTGGGAGAATACTGAGTGGCCGTTGCATCACCTGAGTTAGCATTAGCAACACCATAGTTGCTAACACTGTTGCAACTTAAAGCTACGGCACAACCTTCAGCGTTCGCAGCGCCAGCGCGGTTGCAAACGAGAGCTGCTCCCCCGGCTAAAGCCGTGTTATTATCACTACCTTTTTCGATCTCGACCTCGACCTCACCATCCACACCGTCATTTCCACAAGCAATGGCATTGGTGTTGGCATTCACGTTATTGTGGGCCATAGTGCAGGAACGAATAGAGGTTATCGCCATATTGCCGGCCATCGCATCACCGGTAATCGCAATGTTCTCATTTATCGGCGTAATGGTTACGATAACTTCCTGGAAGGCTCCACCCTTTGAACCAAACTCATTCGTAGGCGTAGGACCATAGGCTAATGCCGGCAATGTGAAGAGACACATTACCAAAAGAGCCAGACTTAAAATCAGCGCCTTTTTCATTTATTTTCCCTCCCTTCTAAACGCGGATTTACGCGGATCAATTGCGGATTACCGCTTCGCTTCCCCGACCTGCCTTCCCCGCCTACGGCGAGGGCTCGACTCCCTTTTAAAACCAATAATTATGTTGCTCACCTCCTAATCAAATTACAGAATTAAACTGTGTTTAGTTGCCATAAATCATCCATAAATTCTGTTTTGAAAATATCTTATGGCTATATAAAACATATTCCAAAATCCAAGTATTTCCATCAGACTTAGGATTGATTTTGAATACGTAAATGGACTGATTTTTATATCGGTCTTATGGCGTAAAAAAACAGTCATCAGCCTCCAGGAAAAAGCATAAGTGGAGAAAAAGTGAGGGTAATGGGTAAAGAGGGCTGGCGACATAGTAACATAGCGACTTAGAAACTCATTGCGGGCATAGTAAAAGCCCCACCATTGGTGGGGCTTTTACTTAAAACCTATACTCAATTTTCATCACTGCCGGTTTAGAACTCCCTTTGTTTGGATAACGTAAGCAGTGTTATACCCGCGCCCATTAAGCCAAGGCCAAATAACCACCAGGGCACGAAGTTAAAGCCCGTGTACGGAAGCACTTCAAGTGACTCTTCCTCGGTGTAAGGCAACATCTTTGGGTCAAGCGGGAAGTTAACTACTTTATCTTCACCCATAGCAAGCACAACGGATATATCCGGGTCAGCTGAGGTATATCCGTCCGGTATTGTGATTGTCACCGTGTAGTTTCCGGGCAGAAGGTCAGCAAAGATATAGTAACCGTCTGCATCGGTCGTTGTGGTTGCGCTATCATCACCGCTTAGAGTAACGGTTACACCGGAAACTCCCGGTTCGTCTTCATCCTGAATATCATCTCCGTCTATGTCCGCAAAAACCGTGCCGGAAATGGAGCCAGTCTCGGTATAAGGCAATGCCGCTGCCTGATATCCGAAGTCAGCATCGATGTAATTGACGCCGGCTCCAAGGACAACCACCAGAGGATCTGTTCCACTGATAAGTTCAAACCCAGCGAGTACCCCGCCCGTGTCGGTCACATCGACTATGTAATCTCCGGCAGCAAGACCCGTGAAGTCATAACCACCATCGCCAGTTGTGGTCTGGGTGCCAATGAAAGTATCCCCACCATCGATTATGCCGTCTCCGTCATCAAGCCAAAGGTCAACGGTCACGCCGTTAATACCGGATTCACCCGCATCCTGAACTCCATCAGCGTCAGCATCATACCAGATACGGTCTCCCAATGAGGCCATTACCGGTGGTGGAGGCGGAGGTGGAGGCACGCTACCGAAGTAGTGACTATAATCACTATCGCTGTAGGGGATCTCTTCTTCGTATACGGCGGCAACAATACCGTTGTACTGATTAGTCACGGCGGTGACAGTACCGATATTTTCATACTGACCAGCCACAGCGGTGCCGTTTACCGTGAAGGTTTCCAACGCGCCGGGAGCCAGAGAATCGATGGTACCAATCGAGCCGAGCACGTCATCGGTTACCTCAATATCATATAATGTGACGTCTCCGGTGTTGGTGACCACATAAGTCCACGTGACGGTCCCGCCCACCGTGATGTACGGACCGGGGGCCGTGTCAGCGTCTTGGCCATTGGTGGACTTCTCAATGTCGATGGAGATCTCCGATTCTGGCAACCACGTCTTTTTGGCAGTTGCGGTGAGGCTGGGGCAGTTGTACATACCGTTGGTCAGGTATTCAGAGAAAGGAGACACAGTAGCCGTTATAGTAGCGATGCCTGGCTCACAAGAACAAATAATAACAGCAGCTTCGCCATTAGAGTCCGTAGTCCTCGAAACGGTTTGTGTATTCTCAGGAGCAAACAAACCAAAATTAGTTTCGAAATCAACCGGTATCCCTGGTATCCCGATTTCACAAAAGGTCACCGTCGCTGTGAAGTCATGACAAGTTTCATAGGGTAGCTGATTTGTGGCTTCAGGAGGATTGAGATTGAGCTCTGGACCGCATTCGCAGTTGCAGTTAGATGCATCGTATGCGATAGATATCCCGCTAATAGCAAAGAACATAGTAATAACGAGAGTTAGAAATAACAACTTCTTCATCTTCATCTCATTTCACCTCCTCTCCAAAAATTGTATAAAAATCAATATTAATTTACGTGTTTATATTTCACTCCCTAATACCTTATATTTGCGCATAAGTCACAAAGCAATAAACTTAAACTATCTTATAATTTTATTCTGGATATATATTTGATGATTTACATCCACCTTTTGGTTAGTTCTTTATTGTCCTTTAGGTTAATTTCTTTTTTCTATCAACGTACTGCAAGTTAACTACCGTCAAACTCTAACCCCTCAACCTCGTATTTACTGTTTATTTTCAACTTTCCAATTTCCAATCTTTAATTTACAATTCAATAAAGTTGCTGAGATTGCCACGCTCCCCGCCATTGGCGGGTCACTCGCAATGACGAATGGAAATGTTTTTTCATTTAACCTTACCCATTACCCTGTTAGTCGGGAGTCTCTTAGTGGGGAGTCGGTAGTTTGTTGGTCAGATTGCTGGTTTTACTATATTCCACACTCCATACTCTAAACTCTCTGCTTTAAGCTTCGTGCTCTTTGGTTTATTGACTTTTGACTGCTTTCCTGAGATTGCCACTCTCCTTTTGGTCGCTCGCAATGACTATTTGTTGGTTGGCTTGTTTTTTCTCTAAGCTCTCTGCTCTAAGCTCAGTAAGTCGGGAGTCTCTTAGTGGGGAGTCGGGAGTTTGTTAGTTTTGAGATGCTGGTTTGCTTATTGGTTGGTTTGCTTTTAACTTCACCCTTTTTACCCCTTTACCCCATACCCTTAACTGTCAGCCACAAGCTTTGGAATTATTTCACCCTCCCCTTTAATCCCCTCCCATCAAGAGAGGGGAGAATATTTTTCCTGGAGACTGACGGCTGGTAACTGAATTCCATACTCTCCGTCTCCACCCGCTCTTTTGACTTTTGACTATCGAAGCGGTTGACTTTTGACTTCCCTCGCCCCCTCGCTCTCTTATCCTTTTCTCTCTACTCACTTTTCAATGAGCTATCTCCCGTATGGTTTCAATAAGTACATCTGGTGATGAGCTTTTGGAAATCCATTTTTCAACACCGGCTTCAATTGCCCTTTTGTTGCTCGCTCCTTGATCACGAATGCTGAGAACAATGATTTTAATCTTTGGATTATTCGTTTTTATTATCTTAGTAGCTTCTAAGCCGTTCATTTTCGGCATATAAAAATCCATCACGATTACATCCGGAGAAAGTTCGCTGGCTCGTTTCACCGCCTCCTCCCCGTCCTTTGCATCTCCCACAACCTGGATATCTTTTTCCAGATTAAGAACGACGGATAGAGCCTGGCGAACTGCCTTATTATCATCAACTACCAATACGTATGTCTTTCCCACAATTTTCCCCTTTATAATTTTTTATTTTCTATTTAATTTTATGTAACAAGACCGCACTTTTCTTCGGGCCTATGGCCAATCTTTGAATAGAAAAAAGGCCGATTTTTTATCGGCCTTTAGTCTGAAAAATATTTAATTTAAAGATGAATCGTTGACTATAATCTCCCCGGAAACTTAAAAAGGAGATTTTAGTTATTGGGGAATATCGATTAAATCATTTTGGATGGCATAAAGAACAACCTGGGTTCTATTATTCAAGCCCATCTTTTGTAAAATGTGACCAACGTGGGTCTTTACCGTCTTGATACCGATAAAGAGGGTGTCAGCAATTTTTTTATTTGAGAAACCCTCGACCATAAGCCCAAGGACTTCTTTTTCCCGATTTGTTAGTTCAAAGGCAATCCCTTCTTTACCATCAGCATGAAGGCTTGGAATAATCTTGCGAGTCACAGCGGGCTGTAAAAGAAATTGTCCTTCATTCACAACCCGAACTGCGTCAATTAATGCTTCCGGAGCTATGTCCTTTAGTACATATCCTGATGCCCCGGCCGCAATAGCCCTTTTAATCTCATGTTCATCATCGAAGGCGCTCAAAATCAATACATTGGTCTGCGGGGCAAAGTTTTTAATTTCCCTCGAAGCAGTTATGCCGTCAATCCGCGACATTTTTAGGTCCATTAATACAACATCAGGGGAACATTCTTTTACCTTATCAATCGCCTCTTGCCCATCTTTCGCCGTTCCCATGACCTCTAAATCATCTGTAAGCTTAAAAACGGCTTCGAGTCCATATCTGACCAGTTCATAATCATCTACAATTAATATTTGGATTTTCTCCATATAAAGCGCCCCTATGCTAACAACTTTTAACTCACAATACAATATGAAAAAATCCTATGGAAAACTATCCCCGTCTTTTACTCACTATTCCATTTGTTAAACTCTTAATTTTATTTTAGCCAAAACAAAAATTTTTTCTTCAGACTAAAAACCAATTTCATTAGTAAAAAAGACCAATATTTACATTGGCCTTTAGTATAAAAGAAAATTTTATTCGATATCAACCTTTAGTTTTCTTTCTTGACAAGCCCCTTGCGGATGGCAAAAAGCACGGCTTTTGTGCGATCTGATTGTTCGAGTTTATGTAATATCTGGCTAACATGAGCTTTCACCGTACTTTCACTTATCCAAAGAAATTTGGCTATTTCTCTGTTGGATAATCCTTTTACCATTGAACGTAAAACATCTATTTCTCTTGGAGATAGATCAAAATCAGATTCTGCGCTTGAGAAATTGTGTTTGACAGAAAAAACTCTCTGGGCAACACCGGGATGCAATAAAGATTGTCCGTGAGCCACCATCCGAACGGTTTGGATAATATCCTCGGAAGAGATATCTTTAAGGAGATAGCCGGAAGCTCCCGCCTCAAGAGCTCCGAATACCTCTTCATCGGAATCATAGGTGGTAAGTATTATTATCTTAATTCCCAAACCTTCTTCTTTAAGTGTCTGACAAACCTTGACCCCATTAATTTTAGGCATCCTTAAATCTAACAAGAGAATATCCGGCTTTAATTGTTTCGCTTTCTCAATAGCCTTTTCTCCATCCTCAGCTTCACCCACAATTTCAATTCCTTCGGCCAAATCAAATATTGCCCTCAACCCCTGACGCACCAGTGGATGATCATCGGCAATTAAAACGCATATCCTTTCTATCTTTTTATCGCCGGACACCATAACCTCCTTAAAGAACTGGAATCATCGCTCGTATTTTTGTCCCTTTTCCTAATTGGCTCTCTATACTGCATTTACCATCTATCTTATTCACTCGCTCCATCATCCCCATCAATCCTAATTTATTCTCTGATTTTACCGTTGACAAAACTTTCTTTACATCAAAACCCTTTCCATTATCTTCGACAGATAAGGTAACTTTATCCTTTCCAAAAGATAGTTTAACCGATATTTCTTTCGCCTCAGCATGCTTTATTGAATTATTCAAAGCCTCTTGAGTAACTCGATAGAAGCATCCTTCCACCGCGGGTGGTAATGGCCTTCGTTTCCGTATTACCGAGTAATTGATAGGAATATGGTACATATTGGTGATTTCCTCAATGCGCTTTCTCAAGGCCTCGATTAAACCAAATTTTTCTAACGCTGAGGGTTGAAGATCATAGATATATTGCCTTACCCCTTTTAAATCTCGAGAAGCCAACTTTTGTAATTGAATCAATCTTTCTTTGGTCCCTTTAGGATCCGTGGTCAACTGCTGGATACTGGCTTCTAAATTTAAGACTATACTAAAAAGAGACTGGGCCAATCCATCGTGCATTTCTTTGGCGATACGACCTCTTTCCTCAGCCACTACCAACCTTTGGGCCTTCGCAACCAGTTTGGCATTCTCGATAGCAACCGCGGCCAATCTGCTAAGGATCACCAATATTTTAATATCATTATCGGTAAAAGGATTTTCAAGAGAATTTATGGTTGAAAGAACGCCAATACACTTCTCCTTAACCACCAAAGGAGCACACAGTAACCACTCTTTCTTTGAGACGCCGGAAGATTCATCAGTAACTTCATAGGGAACAACCTTTGGTTTCATGGTTCTCATTACTTCTCTTGCTAAAATTTCCATGGGCTTTTCCCACCAAGTTTCAGGGTGCTCACCTCGGCTACCTTTTACAACCATGGTGGCCTCACTTAATTTAAATTGTTTCCGTCTTCCTTCGACCAAACAGAGAACGGTTTTGCCCGTACCGGTAATGCTCTTTACCTGGTCAACAACAGCATTAAGAACCTCTTTAATTTCCAATTTTGAAGACATGGCTCCCGCGACCTTATAAAGAGAAGAGAGTGTTTCCACCTGTTTTTCTAATTGTTCGTGAAGGCGAGCTTGATTAATTGCTATAGCCGCTTGACTCGCTAATGCCGTAAGGATACGGATATCGTTATCCGAGATTAATCTCTTCGAATATGCATTATCAACCTCAATTACCCCAACTACTTTACCTTTAAAAATCAAGGGTATCGCAGCAAAGGGAGAGAAATGAAAACTGGTAATGAGGCCGTTTTCGTTTGAGTTATCGAGAGTTTTGGTAATATTAAAAGATTTTTTTTCAATCACACACTTGGCGGGAATGCCCCCTTCTTTGGACAAAGGCACCCGAAGACCCTTTAATTCCTCCTCAAACACCTTCTTGTCATCTAAGTTAGAAAAAGATGGCATCCAATCGCAAATAACCTTATCCTGTTCATCGACAAACCCCAATGTTGCCCTGTCAAAACCCAATCCCGCAGTGATTCCATTGAGAACAATGTCGAGAACCCTCTTTAAATCCAACGCAGACTGCAGATTTACACCTATCTCTTGTAAGACTAAAAGTCTTTTATTGGCAAGATCATACGTTGTATTTGTATTCGACAGCATATCTTTGGTTTTAACCAGTCTGGCACGAACACCTTCCAGGCGCTCCAACAACATTACCGGATAAGCAAAAAAACCGGCTACCAGAAAATAGCTTAGAATTCCAACCAGATAGTTATCCAAAACCCTCATTTCTATAATCTTATTGATGGTGTAACCATTGAAATTGTGAGATAGCACATAGAAGAGCGAAAGAGCGCTTGCTGAAAGAATTGCCCCTCGCTCTTTAAAAAAGAGAGCAGCTGTCAATACCGGGCTAAAAGTATATAGGTAGTACGGGCTTCGCCAACCGCCGGTGGAGTAAAGCAGCAATCCTGCTATTAGGCAATCCACCGTGATAAGAGAAACGTGAAAAAAATCCTTTCGATAAGTTTTAATATAAAAATAAGTTAAAGCCAGATTGTATAGAAGAACGAAGGAAAAAATACGATAAGCGCTCGGCAAGGAGACTTCGATGGCAGTGTGAGAATGCGCCTGCGCGAAAAGGAAAAGAACGAGCCCAAGCGTTAACCAACGATAAATAAGAAGAAAAACCGATACCTTTTTAGTGTCTTGTAATTTCTGCCAATTCAGAGTCTTCTTTTCTTTTTTGGCAGAAATTTTTTCTACGGAGGATTCGTTGCGCCTAAACAAAATCAGACCTCCCATTTGGGTTGACAGAACACTTCAAAATATACTTAGGACATCCCATAGCTTATTCAATCTTCTTGAATTGGTTCTTTCGAGAAATACACTCCAACATTTTTCTCAAAGCTTTTTTCAGTATCAACCTCATTTCCACCTTAACAAATTAGATGCTCTTGCAAAAAGTCTACCATCGAAAATTCACTCTTAAAAAACACGCTTTTACCATTATATATTCTCTTCACCTATTTAATTTTCCTCTAAATCATCTTCGCTTCGAAAACAACGCATTTTAAGGAGATAGTTTAATGTCGACTTGAGGCTTAACATCTCATAGTCAACAGCTGCTTATTTTTTCATAAAAAAAACATACGAGAGCCATAACACCATCGACTCTCGTATGTCTCAAGATTTTAACGCACTTACGGAACGGTGATTGAATCGCTTGTTTCCACGTTAGCTCCAGCATCATATGTCCAGTCGTTCAAAGTAATATCATCTACCATAAAGGTAAAAATGCCGCTCGCGCGCTTAATTCTGTCCGAAGCAAGTGATGTTTGACCACTGGTGTCTGTTATTCCAACATCGCTATCACTCGTCAACCCGCTCCAATGACCCGAAACGATTGCTCCTTCGAGCAGGTTACCGTCGGCATCAACAACACTCACCGTCGCAATGGCCGTAGTGTTTATTCCCGCAACTTTTGTAGTCATATTGATATTTAACACGTGCATCGTGTTTGTCGGTACCTCACACGTTGTTCCTGAAGCTTCTGCAGAAAATAACCCTTCATTCCCCACCATATCTACCGCTGTTATCACATAATAGTAGGTTGTTAAAGCCGTTAATCCCGTGTCCGAATATGAATTAGTAGTCTGAGAGGCAACAAGTTCATACTGACCCCCAGAGGTAGTGCTCCTGTATACATTGTAATAGTCAAGATCTGATTCAGTGTTTGCTGTCCATGCGACATCCAATTGACTGCCGCTCACTGTAGCTATTATGACATTGGTTACCTGCGCCGGCGGTGTGATGTCAACCGTGAAGAACCAGCTCGTGCTGGTGGAATTACCTTCAGTATCAGCCACGACCAAAGTCACCGTATGAGAACCTTCTGCTAAAGGCCCGGCATCCGGAACAGTGTAGGACACTATGCCTGTTATTGAGTTGTAGGTGTGAACTACTACGGTTTCATCTACCGTCATAACGATAGAGGCCTCATCAATGCCACTTGCATCGGAAACAGCAGCAGAGATCGTTGGAGATCCGGTGCTTATAACCGATCCATCAGCGGGCATTAAATTGGAGATAGTTGGTGGAGTGATATCCGGACCAACATCTGGCGCAGCTTCATCGGCATCTACCAAACCATATCCATACTTAATATCAAGTCCTACGGTGCCCAAATCATCGGCTGTGTTTTGTAACAAGGAACGAATCTCAATATTAGTATATGCAGGATAAGCAATCTTGGCTAATGCCACTGTGCCAACCACATGAGGACAAGCCATTGAGGTCCCGCTTCCCGTAGCGTATCCACCATTAAGATAGGTTGAATAAATACTTATACCGGGAGCGGAAAATTCAAGATCCGGGCCCGTGCTGCTCCATGTCGCTCTGGCATCCGCGTCATTTGTTGCGGCAACGGCAACCACCGAAGAGTATCTTGCGGGATAGTCCACACTATCAGTTTTGCCTGCCGGATTTCCATCGTTTCCGGCCGCGGCAACCAAAATTAAGCCGCTTGCGTAAGCATTATTACAAGCATCTTCCAAAGTAAGAGAGGAAGAATCGGAACCAAGACTCATCGATATAACATCCATATCATTTTCTACCGCCCATTCAATTCCGGCCACAACGTCGCTCAAATAACCGCTGCCTGAGGAATCAAGCGCTTTAACTACACACAAACTCGCTTCTGGAGCCACGCCAACTACTCCGAAATCATTATTTTCGGCGGCCACAATACCTGCACAGTGCGTGCCGTGTCCATTATCATCCATAGGGTCAAAGTCATTGTTTACGTAATCGATTCCACCCACGTAGTTATCATCTAAATCAGGGTGATTGTAATCGATGCCGGTATCGATTATACAGATATTAACCCCTGCGCCTTTATTGTAGGAATGAACAATTTCCGCGTCTATGCGGTCAACACCCCAAGGCAAAACTTGCTGCAGTACCTGTACTTTATGGTCAAGCTCAATATAGGTAATTCTTGGATTGGCAGCTAACGCCGCTATAGCTGTTTCGGGCATTTCAACCGCCATCGCAGAGATATGCTTATAAGAATGAACAACTTTTCCTCCCATATTGCGAACCAAGGTTTTTGGAGAATTTCCTTCAAAACCAATTAAAACTCTACACCGTCGAGAAGTAGCGGCAGCAGGAGCCACCATCATCAAGCAAACAAGAAACGCTAACATCAATACAAAAACTTTTTTAAATCCTCTCATCTATTCTATTTCCCCTCCCCTAAATAAAACAAACCGGCCAAGTTAATTAGAGATTATTCTCTATTACTCGGCTTTTGAGCTCTTTTATTACTTACCTAATATTCAATATTAAATTTAGCACGACACTGCATTAATGGTCATGAGTATTTGAATTTTATGGACGAAGCTTTGCTTCACTCTCATTTTTTATAACGGTCATGGGATATACCTGTTCCTTTTTCCCGCTTAAATGCATTAAATATACTGAGCATGCTTGACATCGAGTTTTATCATTCCGACGACAGCATTGAATATCGGAAACTTCCCAGCAATTTTTATCTATAGAATAAGCTGAGCAATTTAAATACATACTCGCTGGACAACCAACTAACTCTCTGCATTCGTTCATCTCTACCACCTCAACGTTTTACTGTATTTGTTCAGGCAAACCAGATTCTTCATTAATAGGTAATACTGCCTCAATAAAGTTCTTGCCAACCACTACACATTCCTGACCTTTAATCAGTTCATTTGAATCTCGACGATAGATTTTTGCATCCGTAACGGGGATAAAGCCGGACCCCATTTCATTCAGTAAATCCGTAAGTCTTCCTCTGTAAGCTTCAATAGGGAGATAGCAGTGGGCTGACCCCCGTTTTTTAG
>DFBH01000019.1 GCA_002366545.1 Candidatus Oleimmundimicrobium americanum
GGAACTTTTAGTGATATTAGTTGGTAGTCCGTAGTAAAAGATTCAACACGCTAAAAACATTAAACTCCTAACTACCCACTCCCGCTTGCCCGCCCGCCTTCAGCCAGAGGCTGATAGTCCTCTGGACTACTGGCGGGACTAAGAAACTATTAGTTTCTTTCAATAACTGCTCCTTTATTAGCTGAAGAAACAAGCTTAGCATATTGAGCCAAGTACCCTTTAGTTATCTTAGGCGGCTGAGGCGACCAACCCTTCATTCGCCGATCAAGTTCCCCCGCATCCACCTCAAGACGAATCTTCCTTTTGGGAATATCAATCTTTATCAGATCTCCTTCTTTAACCAAGGCGATAATGCCACCCTCTTGAGCTTCAGGAGACACATGGCCAATGGCAGCCCCTCGGCTACCACCCGAAAATCTTCCATCGGTTATCAAAGCAACTTTACTGTCTAGGCCCATACCCGATATAGCCGAAGTGGGTGTAAGCATTTCCCTCATGCCTGGACCACCTTTTGGCCCCTCATAGCGGATGACAATTACATCTCCCTCTTTTATTTTTTCATCTAAAATTGCCTCTACCGCCAATTCTTCGGAATCAAAAACCCGAGCTGGTCCTTCATGTTCCAACATCTCGGGAACCACAGCGGACTGTTTAACTACGGCACCCTCCGGAGCGAGATTACCCCAGAGAACGGCAAGACCTCCCGTTTTCGAATATGGATTATCAATCGGCCTGATTATCTCAGTATTAAGATTAGATACTTTTGCAATGTTCTCACCAACCATTTTACCTGTCACCGTCATAAGCTCAAGATTCAATAAATCTTTCTTTTTAAGCTCTAACATGACAGCATAAACTCCACCCGCTTCATACAAATCTTGCATATGATGTGGTCCCGCCGGGCTTATTTTGCACAAATTTGGTGTCTTTGCACTTATCTCGTTAACCATTTCGAGGTTTATATCAACCTCCGCCTCTCTGGCAATGGCAGGCAGATGAAGAACCGTATTTGTGGAGCACCCAAGGGCCATGTCAACGGTTAATGCATTCTTAAATGCCTCAGATGTCATAATATCTCTCGGTTTTATATTTTTTTCAAGAAGCGACATAACGGCCATACCGGTCTTCTTGGCCAATCTTATTCTTTCCGCGTAAACGGCAGGAATCGTCCCGTTACCCGGAAGCCCCATACCAATTACCTCAGTCAAACAGTTCATAGAATTTGCCGTAAACATTCCGGAGCAAGAACCGCAACCGGGACAGGCGTGTTCTTCAATTTCAGCCAGCTCCTTCTCATTAATCTTCCCCGACTTGAAAGCACCAACATCTTCAAAAACGGAGATAAGATCTATGTCTTTACCTTTATATCTCCCCGCAAGCATCGGACCACCACTTACAACAACGGTGGGAATGTTAACTCTCGCAGCCGCCATGAGCATCCCGGGAACAATCTTGTCGCAGTTGGGAATCATAACCATTGCATCAAATGCGTGGGCCTGAACCATTAACTCTATCGAATCCGCAATTATTTCCCTGCTGGGAAGGGAGTATTTCATCCCCGTATGGTTCATGGCTATTCCATCACAGATACCTATCACCGAAAATTCGATAGGAGTACCTCCCGCCATACGAACACCGGCCTTAACCGCTTCAGCAATTTTATCCAAATTGATATGACCGGGAACTATCTCATTATACGAATTGACGATGGCAATCAACGGACGGTTTATTTCCTCATCAGTAAGACCATCTGCTTTTAAAAGAGATCTATGCGGAGCCTTGGCTAAACCCTTTTTGGCCATATCGCTTCTCATTTAGCTTCCTCCTTAAATTCTTTGCAGCTTAATTGATAAAAATTAATTTTACTATAAAAAGAAAATGGTGTGAAGGGAAATACCTGTTAATAAAAAAGTCTGAGAGAAAATTAAAATAAAGCAAAAATAGCCGCTCAAATGAGCGGCTATTTTAAAGAAGCCACTAACTCTATAAAAATCCCTACTTCTAACCCGCAATCTTCTTAATTATTGCGTCGGCCATTTCGGATGTGCCGGCGGTTCCGCCCAGATCGTAAGTAACATTCTTTTTCTCTTTGATAACCGCGGCTGTGGCATTAAAAACTTTACCCGCGGCTTCTTTTTCACCAATATGTTTTAACATGAGAACGCTTGAAAGGATTATTGCGGTGGGATTTACCTTGTTTTGCCCGGCATATTTGGGAGCGCTTCCATGAACGGGCTCAAATACCGCACATTCATCCCCGATATTTGCACCGGGAGCTATGCCCAACCCTCCCGCAAGACCGGCACATAAATCAGAAAGAATGTCTCCATAAAGGTTAGGACAGAGCAAAATATCATAAAGCTCTGGTTTTTGTACTAATTGCATGCACATATTGTCAACTATTCTGTCTTCAAATTGAATTTGAGGATAATTTTCGGCTATTTTCTTAGCGGTTTCTAAAAATAAACCATCACTAAACTTCATGATATTGGCTTTATGAACAGCAGTAACCTTCTTTCTTTTCTCTTTTACAGCATAATTGAAGGCAAACTTTGCAATTCGCTCTGAGGCCCCACGAGTAATTAACTTTATACTTTCTGCAGTATCTTTATCTATCATCCGTTCGATGCCCGCATACAAATCCTCGGTATTCTCTCGAACAATCACCAAATCAATATTTTCAAAACGCGTCTTTACCCCCTCAAGAGAAAAAACAGGTCTTAAACAAACATACAGATCAAGTTCCTTTCGAAGAGCAACGTTTACGCTGCGAAAACCCTTACCCACCGGAGTTGTAACCGGACCCTTTATAGCAACCTTATTTCTTCTAACAGATTTTAAAACATACTCGGGAAGAGGAGTGCCATATTTATCCATAACATCAGCACCAGCTTCTACCTTCTCCCATTCAATCTCAACGCCGGTAGACTCAACCACCCGACGCATCGCCTCGGATATTTCAGGACCGATTCCGTCTCCGGGAATAAGTGTTATTTTGTGCATTAAATTCCTCCGTCATTAGTTAGGAGTTAGGAGTCGGCAGGGAATTAATTAAACCACTGGTCATTTTTGCTAACTCAATACACTCCTGCTTAAATTTTTCATATTGTTTCAAATTTATATAGCTTTGCCTTAAAGATAATTCAAGCAAAGGTATGCATTCATAGGTTGACGATCTTGCAATTCTGTAAAATTGTTTTTTCTCGGCTGGATTATATCTTCCAGACCCTTCTGCAATATTTAAAGAAATTGATAAGGAAGCTCTTCTTAGTTGGCTTATAATGCCAAATTGTTCAGTTTTTGGAAAACTCTTGGTTAACTCATAAACAGCATCGGTAAAATCAAGAGCTCGTTGATATACCTCCAACTTCTCAAAATCAAAATCTATGCTTTTATTTCCCACTCACACTCCTAACTAATAACCCCTAACTCCCGACTAACAAATTAACCCAGCTTAAAATCTCCGTGTTTCTTAAAATGCCCAACCAAACCGCCATCTTCTAAAATATTTAACATTGCTTTAGGTAACGGCGGTGTTTCAATGACCAAGTTTTTGGTAAGATTTTTAATCTTACCCCCTTCTACATCAATCTCAAGCTCATCGCCATCATCAATTTTAGTCGTATCGCAAACCAATACAGGCAGCCCTACATTTATGGCGTTTCGATAAAAAATCCTCGCAAAGGACTGAGCAAGAACCGCCCCCACCCCCGCCAACTTTATAATGGCCGGAGCATGCTCGCGAGAAGAACCAAGTCCAAAATTCTTCCCTGCCACAACAAAATCACCCGGTTTTACCCTCTTCGCAAATTCCGGATCGGCGTCTTCCAAAACATGTTTCGCAAGTTCCGGTAGATTGGTTCTCAAATGAAACAACCTACCGGGTGCGATTAAATCCGTGCTTATATCATCACCAAATTTATGAGATTTTCCTTTAAGAATCATAAAACCTCCATTAGCCGGTATTAAATTCGAATTAAAAACTAAAAAATGAAAATGTAAAACTATATAGAAAAATTTAAATTGAAAACCAAATAATAAAAGATAAAATCCTAAAGTGATTTCAGAAACTTTTTTAATTCTTAATTATCGTTTTTATTTCTTCATTCTCCATTTTTCATTAACCTTACCTTTACCCTTTTTATTGCTAAACATATTTCCTCGGGTCAACAATCTTACCTTCAATTGCAGATGCTGCTGCGGTAGCAGGAGAAGAGAGATAAATAAAACCTTCCGTATTACCCATTCTGCCCTTAAAGTTCCTGTTCTGTGTAGCTAAACAAACTTCGCCATCGCCCAGTATTCCGTGGTGAACACCAACACAAGCGCCACAACCGGGATTCATAATCGCGGCTCCTGCTTCAACAAACACCTTGAGCAACCCTTCTTTCATCGCTTTTAAATAAATTTCACGAGAAGCGGGGCACACCAAAAGCCGGG
>DFBH01000074.1 GCA_002366545.1 Candidatus Oleimmundimicrobium americanum
TCGCTTAACTACCGTTCGCTCGATGGCTGATAGTTCAAACCATAAGCCCTCTGCTATTTGCCATAAGCCACCAGCTTTGTTGACTTTTGACTTTTCCTTTACCCTTCTTTTTCTATCTGCTATTAAAACTCCACCTTAATTGGCTCCCTAGAGGCTTCCTCTATCTCAAAGTAGTCGCGCTCTTTAAAATCAAAAATGGAAGCGACAATATTGCTGGGGAAAGACTGGATTACCGTGTGAAGTTTCATGACTGTATCATTGTAAAACTGACGAGCATAAGCAATTTTACCCTCGGTTCCAGCCAACTCCTCTTGAAGCATCATGAAATTCTGATTCGCTTTAAGCTCCGGATAAGCCTCGGCAACCGCAAAAAGCGATTTTAGAGTCTGGGTAAGCATATTTTCTGCATTTGCTTGTTCCTTAACGTTTCCCGCTTGGATTGCTTGAGCCCTCGCTTTTGTAACTTTCTCAAAAACTTCCTTTTCGTGAGCAGCATAACCCTTAACAGTCTCAATCAAGTTGGGAATCAAATCGTAGCGACGCTTAAGCTGAACATCAATTTGAGCCCAGGCATTGTCTGTTCTGTTCCTTAAAGTAATTAAACGATTGTAAACCGCAATAACGCCAAGAATGACAACTCCTAACAAAATAACGAGAACCATTGATGCAAAACCCATAAGCCTTCCCCTTTCTTTTTAGTTATACGTGTAGTTTTATCATAATTTCGCCAATATGCTTTGTCAATTTTCTCCACTTTAGTTAAAATTGGGGCTCAGGAGGTCAAATGATTATTCCTATTCATGATGAAAATCCTACGCAAACAATTTCCTGGGTAACGATAAGCCTAATTATTGCAAACATCCTTGTTTTTATTTACGAGCTATCCCTCGGGAACACTTTAGATATATTCATGAGAGAATATACAATGATTCCCTACCTGGTTGTTCAATTCCCAAGCGTTGGCACCTACTCAACCATATTTACCTCAATCTTCTTACATGGAAGCTGGATTCACATCATTGGAAATATGCTTTATCTCTGGATTTTTGGCAACAATATTGAGGATATTTTGGGACATGGAAGATTTTTTATCTTTTATCTTTTATGTGGATTAGGGGGAGCCGCAGGGCACATACTTTCCAATCCAAATTCACACATTCCAAGTTTAGGCGCAAGCGGAGCTATTGCCGGAGCACTTGCCGCTTATCTAATTCTTTATCCCTTAGCCTCAATCGATGTCGCGGTCCCCATATTCATTTTCATTAAAATAATTAGGTTGCCCGCAATCATAGTCATTGGTTTCTGGTTTATCCTACAACTTGTAAGCAGCTACACGATAATTACATCACCAACCATACAGTCAAGTGGAGGAGTCGCTTGGTTTGCACATATAGGTGGGTTTATTACCGGCTTTCTTTTAATATTAATTTTTCCTAAAAAACGCAAGCCCAAAAAAAGACGCAAAGCCAACAAGGGCTACTTCTAACTTTCCATTATTTGAATCAAAACCTCTTTCTCGCCCGGCTCACCTATATCAAAAAGAACATCTGCCGCTACATGCCCAAGTAAGCTACCGCACCAGGTCAACCACTTGTTTGTAGCACCAATCACCCATATCTCTCCTTATTTGACTATAACAACAGGCACTCCGACTGAAACTCTGGGGTAAAGATCAATTACATCGCTTGGACGCATCCTTATGCACCCGTGCGAAGCGGCCCTACCTATCGACCAAACTTGAGGGGTGCCATGGATTCTTATGCCGGAAGCAGAAATATTTAAAGCCCTCGGCCCAAGAGGATTCCCCGGCCCCGGCGGTATAAATGGCGGCATATCTTCAGACCACGACTTGTTCGGATTATACCAGGTAGGCTTCATCCTTTTTGCAGTTATTTTGTAATTTCCAAGAGGCGTAGGATGTCTCGGAGACCCTACCGCAACCCCGTAAATTTTTACCACCAATCCCCCTTTGTAAAGATATAACTGTCTCTCGGAAATATCTAAAATCAGCCGAGTGCTGTTAAGTTCAAACGACCATTTTCTGCCGTCTTTATTCCCGGCAACGTCAACAATTTCCACCATTACTTCATGCTCACCATTAGCAAGGGGTGGTGGTTTACACTTAAGCATCATGATTTTTGGGTCAAATTCATAATCCGTCTTTCCGCCATCAACCCAAACATTAATTGAAGAAATTTTATAATTTTCCTCCAAGTTAACCTGGATTATCGGAGCATGCTCTCTTACAACCGAATTCTCGTCCGGGAAAACACTCAATATTTTTGGAGGAGATGCATCAAAGATAACCGGAATTTTTTTGCTCCAAGCATTTCCGGCCTTATCAACTGTTTCTAAAACCAATTCATTTTCTTTCTCAGGCAACCTCCATATATCAAGCACAAAATTTCCGTTGGCATCAACCCCGCCAAACGGCAATTTTTCGCCATTTAAAAAAACAGCCATTTGAATATCGGGTTCGCTTTTACCTTTAAGATTAACTCTAGAGACCGGCGTAGCTACAACTCCATTAAAATTATTGAAAGTTACTTCGGGGGCTATTGTATCAATAACAAAAGACCACTTCAATTTGATCTTTTTAGAAAATAAGCAGCGACACAAAAGATCAACCTCCGCAACGTGCTCTCCTTCAAACAACCTCTGAGAAGAAGAATAAATAAAACCATTTGGGTCTGTGCCCACAGATGGGATAACGTCCTGATCGTCTATTTCAAACCTCACAAGTTCCAAGCTCGTGAAGGGAGCCAAAGTTTTTACAGAGATGGTCGGATTAAAATTGGAAATTACTTTCCCGTCCGAAGGACTAATGTGTATAAAAGAACGCCCCAAGCCGTAAAGAAGCGCCCAAACCAAAACCGATAAAACAGTTATTCCGCCAAGCAAATATATTATTAACTTTTTTCTCTCCATAATACCTCTGCATAATTAAGATTTTAAAACATTATACCCTTTAATAACCACTTGAAAAGCTTTTATCTTCATTTAAGATTATCGTTCTATTCTGAGAGAAGGATTGTTGACCTCAGATGTCGAAATCACAAATTTATATGCATAAATAATTCGGAGGGGGATAACTTTATGGGTATTGAAAAAACAACAACGAGGAAAATTAGGAATGTCGGTATAACCGCACACGGTGGAACAGGAAAAACTTCCCTCAGTGAGGGAATGCTGTTCAATTCCAAAAACATAAGCCGTTTAGGCAAAGTGGATGATGGCTCTACTGTATCCGATTACGACCCCGAGGAAATTAAAAGAAAGATATCAATAAATGCAGCCTTGACGCCGGTGGAATGGGAAGAAAACAAAATTAACTTAATTGACACCCCCGGTTATGCTGATTTTATCAGCGAGGTAAAAGCATCTTTACAAATATCCGACGGAGCAATTATTTTAGTAGATGCACTTATGGGTGTCGAAACCCAAACCGAAATAGTCTGGAAAATGGCTAATGAAAGAAATCTGCCAAGATTGATATTCGTCAACAAAATGGATAAGGAAGATGCCAATTTTGAGAAAGACCTGGAAAGTTTGAAAAGCACATTAGACAACTCGGTAACAGCCGTTCAGCTTCCGCTTGGCACAGACAAAGAATTTAAAGGCGTAATTGACTTGGTTAAAATGAGAGCATTAACCTTCAATAACGGGAAAATAATCGAAGAAGCCATTCCCGAAGAACTTCAACCAACTGTAGAAAAATATCTAAAAATCCTTACCGAGGCAATTGCGGAAACAGACGATGACCTCTTAACCAAATATTTAGAAGAGGAACCCTTAACGCCTGAGGAAATCATTTCGGGCTTAAAAAAAGCTGTAAAGAAGGGTAAAATTATTCCCGTTTTTTGCGGTTCCGCTCTTAAAAATATAGGCATACAACCTCTGCTCGACGCAGTAATTGATTATCTTCCGTCCCCCGATGAAATGCCTGAAGTAAAGGGCAAAAATCCAAAAACCAATGAAGAAGAAGTGCGAAAACCCATTGAGGATGAACCGTTTTGCGCTCTGGTATTTAAGACAATATCAGACCCTTATATCGGCAAACTTAATTTTGTCAGGGTCTACTCGGGGACACTAAAAACCGATAGTCATATATATAACGCAACCAATAAAAACAAAGAAAAGGTTGGTCACTTATTCCAAATGCAGGGGAAAGAACAAAAAGAAATAAAAGAAGCGGGAGCAGGAGATATCGTAGCCATCCCCAAACTTTCCCACACCCATACAGGAGATACTCTTTGCGATGAATCAAGGCCGATTGTTTTAAAGAAAATCGATTTTCCTGAGCCTATTTTCTCAATCGCAATAGATACAAAAAGAAAAGAGGATGAAGAAAAACTCGCCACTTCACTAACAAAACTAGCGGAGGAAGACCCAACGTTTACGATAAGAAGAGATCACGATGTTGGCCAGACAATTATCTCTGGCATGGGGAATGTTCATTTAGAAGTAAAAATAAACAAACTTAAGCAAAAGTTCGGCGTGGAAACAATAAAAGAGGAGCTAAAAATAGCGTATAAAGAGACGATTCGTAAAACATCAAAGGTACAAGGAAAATACAAAAAACAGTCGGGCGGTCACGGTCAATATGGAGATGTATGGATAGAGTTTCGACCTCTTCCCCATAGAGGAGGATTTGAATTCGAAGATAAAATCTTCGGTGGTTCAGTTCCCAGACAATACATTCCCGCCGTCGAAAAGGGGCTTAAAGAAGCCCTTAATGAAGGCATACTGGCCGGTTATCCGGTTGTCGACATAAAAACAATACTTTACGATGGCTCATACCACCCGGTTGACTCATCCGAAATGGCCTTTAAAATAGCAGCCTCGATGGCCTTTAAGAAGGGCTTGCTTGAAGCCAATCCGGTAATTTTAGAACCCATTTTAAACGTCGAGGTCATCGTGCCTGAAAGTGATATGGGAACTATCATGGGAGATTTAAACAGCAAGCGAGGAAAGATTCTTGGCATGGAGCCCATCGGAAACGGCTACGAAAGTGTAAGAGCCCAGGTTCCGGAAGCAGAAATGAAAAGATACGCGGCCGAGCTTCGCTCGATGGCCCATGGACGCGCCACTTTCTCCGTTAAATTCGCCAACTACGAAGAGGCCCCTCATGACATACAGGAAAAAATAATTGCAGAGGCAAGGGCGGAAAAGAAGTAGGTAGTTGCCAGGAAAATAAAAGTAAAAGCTTTCATTGATTTTGGTTTTTTAAATCCCGGGTGGGTTGTTCAAAAGCGACGTATGAGAACACTGTTTTGCTTGACCACTGCTCTTTTTAAGAGTATTTTTCTTGGTTTTTTACACCTCGTGGCTCTCGCTTAGAGCGACTCTGAGCACGCCGTCAAACGAGTGAAACTCGAGTAGCAGCGGCAAATCGCGTGCCCGAAGGGTAAATAGCGATTCCGCTCTGCGAGAGTGAGCGAGTAGGCGCGCGCAAGCAGAGTCTCTGGTGAGAGCCACAAAAAAAGAAGTTCTTGGGCACGCAAGAAAATGAAGGAGAATAAAGTTTCGCACTGTGAGAGTCGAATGAATAGGGAAGCAAACCAGAGCCTAAGGGTAATCCACAAAAAGAAATGAGAATGGATTTTACTTAAAGGAGCTTAAAAACTCTTCTCGAGTTTTAAGCTCCCAGAAAAAACCTCAATCCGGAAAAAACAAAATAAGCCGCAAGCAAGATGAGGAAAATGCCGCAGGCAAAAATCGTACCTCTGTAAACCTTCTCGCCAAAAAATCTCTTCCCCGTTACAACCATGAGTGATACCGCACTATACCAGATTAAATCGGCGAGAATGTGAGCAGTAAAGAAAAAGATGAGGCCCAAAACACCGAACTTTAAAGCCGCCAGAACATAGGCAACCCCAATCGTGGCCCACCAGATGGTCCAATACGGATTTGAGAGACTAACAAAGATTCCCGCCGCAACCGGCCCTATTTTAGTCTTTGAAAAGGAACTTATTTCAAAAGACATGGTTTTTTTGATGGCTCCTCTTAGCATATCCGAACCCATCCACAACAAAAAAAGTCCACCCAAAAAGCCAATTATGCCGACAAACGTGTGATTTGTAAAAATTCCTTTGAAGCCAAGAACTAAGGCTACAACCAAGGCAAGCTCTAATATCGCATGCCCAAGAATAATGAGTGGCCCCGCCCAAAACCCCCTCTGGTGGGACTCGCTTATGGTAACCGTAAGAAGCGGACCGGGAATCATTGCTCCGGAAAAAGCAACCATTAATGATGTAATAAAAATTCCTAACAATTCCATTTCAAATCACATCCACATTATATCTAATTAAAAAAATTCTTTTGCGAGTATTTGGGTCGCAATGAATCCCGAGACATCGAACGAAAGTGAGAAAAAATCTCGACAACAACATTTTGGATACCATCATCGTTTGTATTTTTTATTAAAATTTTGCTCATCTCTTGCCCACTCGAAAAATAAATGTAATAATTCGTTGTTCAAAACAAACATCTAATCTAAAATTATAATGTTTGTAAATTTAAATAAGGATGAATGCATTGATTAAAATTAAACCATTTAAAGGCATTACTTACAATATTAATAAGGTTAATCTGAGCAATGTTACAACCCCTCCCTATGACATAATTTCTCCTGAAGAAAAAGAGAATTTCTACAAAAAAAGCGAGTACAGCATAATTCGTCTTGTCCTTGGTAAAAACGAGCTGAGTGACAATAAATTGAATAATAAGTATAGTCGCGCCGCCAACTACTTAAAAAATTGGTTAGACCGAGAGATTCTAATCCCTTCAAAAAAACCCGGAATCTACATTTACGAACAAGGGTATGAACTAAAAGGTAAGAAAAAGAAGCGCATCGGCTTCATAGCCCTCCTAAAACTCGAGGATTTTGAAAGCGGTAAAGTTTTACCCCACGAAAAAACTTTTCCCAAAGCCAAAATCGACCGCTTTAATTTATTAAGTGCGTGCAAAACTAATTTTAGTCAGGTCTTCTCGTTGTATTCTGACCCGGAAGGAAAGATAGACAGCATCTTAAGAAAATTTTCCAGTGATGAATCAACTCTTAAAGTAACCGACAGCGACAAAGTAAGCCACACCTTACACCCCATCACAGATAAAGAAACCAGCGAGGAAATTGCAAACCTTATGAAAGATAAGACCATATTTATAGCTGACGGTCACCACCGCTACGAAACCGCCCTGAATTATCGAAACGAGATGAGGCAAAAAATTGAAAGCTTTACCGGAGAAGAAGGATTCAATTACGTGATGATGATGTTTGTAAATATGGACGATGAGGGTTTATCTGTTCTGCCGGTTCATCGAGTGATAAAAAACATCCCATCGCCAAATGAAGATGAAATTTTAAAAAAAGCTTCCAACCTCTTTAAAATCAAATCCTTTGAATTTGATAAAGACAGTAAGGAAGAGGTAAAGAACACTTTAAATAAAAAACTATCCGCGGAATTCGGCAAATCTCATACCTTTGGAATGTATCTTGGCACAAACAAATACCATCTGCTCACTTTGAAAGACGAAGATGTAATGAATGAAATGGTTTTAACCGAGCATTCTTCCAACTGGAAAAAATTAGACATAACCATACTTCACGCTTTACTCATCGACAAGATCCTCGACGTAAAAAGCAAGAACTTAATTAAACATGGGTCAATAAAATTTACACCTGACGAAAATGTAGCTCTTGGTCTTGTCGATAAAAAAGACTATCAAATTGCATTATTAGTCAATCAAACCAAGGTCGAAGAGGTGAAGGCCATTGCAAGCAACCGCGAGAAAATGCCACAAAAATCAACTTACTTCTATCCTAAATTGCTTACGGGCATGGTTATAAACAAGCATGACTAACAAAGTGCAGAGTATAGAATATGGAGTATGGATTATAGAAAAAACCAATAAACTACCGCTTGCCCGCAGGCGCGGTAATTAAAAATTAAGAAAGCTTTTATTCAGAGGATAATTCTTTGAATTGAAAGCAACTTAGAATTTTATCTTTTAGGGTTTGGTTTTAAATTTTAAATTTTAAATTTTTCTATATAGTTTTTCTTTTTTATATCTTAGTTCTTCATTTTGACTTACTACCGACTGTAAGGAGGATATTATGGAGTGCACATTTGAAGAAAATAAAAAAAGTTGCCCTTGCACATACGAGCCCTGCAGCAGAAAGGGTAAGTGCTGCGAGTGCGTGGCTTATCATAGAAATAGAGGAGAGCTTCCCGGTTGCTTTTTCCCACCCGAGATTGAGTGCATCTATGATAGATCGATAGAGAGATTTGTTTCGCTCTATAAGTAAACTGGCTGATAGCTTATAGCATATGGCTGATGCCTGCCCGCCTCTGGCGGGGCTTATGACGTATGACAAATGGCTGGTAGTTAAGAATGAAGGGTAACGGGTAGAAAGGAAAGAGAGCTGGCGACATAATAACATAGCGGCTTAGAAACCAAGTAGCCACGTAGCCAAGAAACTAAGGAATCAAAGTAGAGACATGGTTAAAAATTGGGAGCACGGAGCTTGGAGTATGAAAAAACAAATCAACCAACTAGCGAACTACCGACTGGCAGACAGGTACAATAGACACGGAAATTTAAAATGTCTTTAAGAATTTTAAACTTTTTCATTTTTATATATCGTTTTTAACTTTTATTTTTTAATTTTTAATTCGAACTTGCTCCCGACTGTCAACTAACAAACTACCGACTAATATTAGCCGGCACCTCCGCCGCTACCACCGCCACCTCCACCACCGCCGGAGAACCCGCCTCCGCCGCCACTTGCTGAGCTCATGGTGCTTGAGGCAACAGCCGAAACCGAGGCAAAGCTGTTGCTGAGCGACTCCAAACCGCTCAATCCCCCAACACCGCGACTTGATTCAAACCAAGCAGGTCCGGCGTATGTTGCCGCGACCCCCTCGCCCATCGTGGGGATAACGATTTTTAACTGTTCGATTGCCTCTTTTGCCACACCCAAACCAACGGCGTAAACAAGATAGTGCTCCCAAATTACCATGGAGCTCGGAAGCGCCTCTTTTATCTGCGAGAAATGTAATAGAAATTTCCGGAAAGCGGCCCACTGACGAAATTGTAATGCAGCTTTATATGAACGTCTTCTCAGCAGAAACGAAAGGGTGGCTTGCAAAACACCAGAGATAATCGCTATAAAGCCCCACAGAATCTCCCATTTCACTAAGATTAATATGCCAAACACAATTACCGTCACCGAAACAAAAACATTTAATCCAATTGTAGACCCCTTCCTCTCCAAAAACTTCTGTTTTTTAGCATCTGAAACAACCTCCTTTTTCCAGCTGTTAAATGAACTTTGAAAAGAAGAGGGGTGTTTTTTTGCATACTCTTTAATCTCTTCCATGCCAACCTTTTGCCCATCTCCTATCTTATTAAAAAGGAGACTTAAAAGAGTTTTCTCAAATTTTTTCAAGCCCTCCGGAGACTTATCCATCTTCTCAATCGTATAATCATAATCTTCTTTCTTTCTAAAAAGCCCTTTTCTTATAACCATCTCTTCCTTTATTTTCATATAACCGCGTCTGGCTAAATCCATCATGGTTGAAACCATATCCTCTGTATTTACGCTTCCAAAGTGCCATAAATAACCCATTACCGCGGGAGGATAGTCCGCCGGTAACTCGCGATAGTATTCTCCCTCGAAATTAGTCTCGTACTCTTTACCGTACATGAGCCACATAAACAAAAAGAAGATGAGACCCACGAGCGCAACTATAATGGAGGCCACCATACCCATTTGACTTAACTTCTCTCTCCTTTGCAGTTCCCCCTTCGCTTTTTCCCTCGCCTCGTTCGCTTCTTTTGCCCACTTCGCCTCTTCTACCAAAGCATCTTCGAGTATCGGCTCATCAAAATCAATTTCCCCTTGGGGAATCAGTAGGGTAGGAAAAAGTATTCGGCCCTCCACAAAAGTTTCGGGCGGTAAGTTTGCAACCTCATACTTAACCGTCTGACTATCTAAAATGGTCACTTCACCGTACAAGGGACCGTGTCCCCAAGCCCTAATCTCCTCTTTGGATACCCCTTCGGGCAGGTTCACCGTTGCCGCAAAGTTACCAATTCCCTTCTCCCAGCCGGTCCCTATAAACTCCCAGTAAAACTGGGCCAAATCGGAATAAACGTCGATACCGTTACCAACCCTGTACTTTATTGTAAAAGTCCTCTGCTCATCGCTTGCGGAAAAGAACCATTTGGCCGAAATTCCCTCGCCGCTTCTCATAATTTGAGCCGTCCCCGGCTCCGAGGAAGCAGACTCCTCATAAATAACATCTCCCTCCGAAACCAGAAAACTCGTAACATCGTAAAACTTCTCCCTCTCTTTATTATAGAAAGGTAGGTTATATGCGGCCCAACTAAAATCGCCGTCAAAGTCGAAAATTCTGTTCTCAACAACATCGAAAGAACCGTCCGGATTTACCGTCACATCAATATTAACGCTCGGAAAATAATAATCCTTGGCCGAAGCTCCAATCGGAAGGATAAATATAAAGATAAGAATAGAAATTAAAAAATAAATCCTTCTTCCAAAAAACCTTGAAGATACTGACACAAAAATCACCTCATTAACTTCTTCTACATCCATCCAATTTTCCCTACAATTTCGCTGTTCTAAACAAAGGAGGACTTTTTATCCCCTTTATTGAATCCATTTGACAGTTATTTCATTTTAAAGGAATGCAAATGAAGTTTAAAAGAGCAAAAATTATTGTAAACCCGGCTTCAAACCACGGTGAAACCAAAAAGGTCTTCGGTAGAGTTAACGATTTTTTCAAGGGGAAGCTCGACTTCGACTTGGAGTTAACCGAAAAACCTAAACAGGCCATAGAGATGGCCAAAAAACTTCCCGACTACGATCTCGTCATAGCAGTGGGTGGCGACGGAACAATCTTTGAAATAGTTAACGGTTTGGCATTAAGCAATAATCGAGAGACCGCTTTGGGGATTATCCCCACAGGCTCAGGTAACGATTTGGCAAGAATTTTAGGAACGCCAAAAGACATTACAAGAGCGTGCAATGAAATTTTGAACGGCCACACAAAAATGATCGACCTGGGGCTGGTAAATGGCGTATATTACGCAAATTCTCTCGGCATTGGCTTCGACGCTCAAGTGGCTCACACGGCAAATAAGATAAAGGATGAGGTCAAGCGCTCAGGACTTCCTCTCTATTTGACGGCTTTGTTCAAGATACTTTTTAAAAATTATCACCCTTTTAAAATCTCAATAAAAATTGAGGAGGAGGATTTCTTCACGAAAAAGATCGTCCTGATTGTGGCGAATAATGGGATAAGTTATGGTGGGGGCTTTAAAATCACGCCAAAAGCCAGAAACGATGACGGCCTGCTAAATGTTTGTTTGATTGATGAACTTCCGGCCTGGAAAGTCGTCCCCCGATTACCCTTCGTGATAATCGGAAAACATGAGTGGATGAAATGCGCTCATACCTACCGAGCAAAAAAAATTATTGTGAGAGCTGAGGAGGAGGTCCTCCCCGCTCAACTGGATGGGGAATTGATAACGGACAATAACTTTTTAATTGAAATCGTGCCAAGAGCGCTTAAGGTCATCGTATCCAAGGAGGATGGATAATGATGCCAAAATATCTAATCTTTGCTATGGCAAGTTATTTAATCGGGTCCATCCCATTCGCTTACATTTTGGTAAAAAAAATAACCGGGGAGGATATAACGAAGCATGGTACAGGAAACATAGGAGCAATGAATGTAAAAAGAACGACCGGCTCCTGGGGATGGTTCGCGCTCGATGTTCTCCTGGATGGCCACAAGGGAATTATTCCTGTCGTGCTGGCAAAATTTTTCGCGCCAATCGTGGGATTGGACGTCAATTTAACATGTTACGTGGCAATCTTCTTTGCAATTCTGGGGCACAATTATTCAATTTATATGTTACCGATTAAAGGCAGGATAGTGGGAGGGAAAGGGCTAGCCACAGCGGGTGGTGCTATTCTGGCTTATAACTGGACATTCCTCGCTATTGCTCTTTTCATCGCCCTTTTAGTTATATTTGCAACAAAATATCTTCTCGCAGGACAAATTGCGGTAACAATAGCCATGCCGATATATGTATGGTTTATCTCTCCCAAAGATTTCTGGTTCATAGCCCTAATTTGTTTAATTATTTTCGTCAAACACGAACCTAGACTTCCCGGATTGCTTTCAGGTAAGGAACCTAAATGGAATATCAAGGACCATCATCAGGTGAAAGAAGATTAAAAATATATCGAGAACACAAAAGTTAAAGGCGAGGATTATGCCATTTTCCTATCCTTAATAGATTGAATCCTACTCTTACTTCTAAAACCGGAGCCCAAACTATTCAGCTTGCAAGATCGACTATTTACCGCCGCACTTTTTAGCCATCTCTTTAATTATATCACTAGCTGCTAAAACACCTACAGGTCTATGCAAAGGGGGCTCGCTCATAATGACCAGGTGATGGATGTGTTTCTCCTGCATAATGGCAACAGCTTCAGAAACAAGCGCGTCGGGATTAACAATAATGGCACTGCCTCCCAGCACGTCTTCAGCAGTCACCTTATCGACATTTTTTCCATAAGCCTTCAATAAACCCAGGTCTGAGATGACACCACAAGCCTCACCGACTTCATCTACCACAACGACGCAGTGAACATCGTTTTCAGCCATCGTTTGAGCTATCTCGGAAACAAGTGCTTCAACATCGCAAGTAACAACGCCCCTATGCATGAGATCCCTCGCTAATAAACTTTCCATTTTTCCCATCCCCTTTAAAAAATATCAGGTTTATATGATTATTCTATCTTTAAAAAAATAAAATGTCATTAACATAACGGCGCCATAACATACCAAATTTCTGAGAATCAAAATAATATTATCTTAATAACTCTTAGAGACGGCCACTTTGTGAAGCTTTTCCCCATTTCCACAGTTTTATCCACAACATATTGAGGATAAAATCTAAAAATCACTATATATCGTACGTTGCTCGTAAGTGACTTTCTAGTAAATAAATGCACAAAAGTAATATTATTAGCAATGGACCCGGAATATAAATACAAAGCATATAACTTCCTAATAGATAATTCCAAGACCTACCGGTTCTTAAATATCAGTAGCCGAAATATAGGACCAAGAACGACCGGCAACCGCTCCCGGCTATTTACTCCCAACCTTATCTATTCTCACTGCACATACCTTAAACTCGGGAATCTTTGATACCGGATCGAGTGCGGGGTTGGTGAGCATATTTATTGGAGATTCCTTGAAGTGGAAGGGCACAAATATGGTCCCCTTGGGTATGTGTGAAGTTATACGTGCTTTAACTTTTACTTTTCCTCGGCGCGAGGAAAGTTCGACCCAATCATTATCTTTTATTTTAAGTTTTTTAGCATCTACAAAATTTATCTCAACTCTGGCTTCCTTGCAAACCTCATTAAGACCCATGGAACGCCTGGTCATCGTGCCGGTGTGAAAGTGATACAGAAGTCTTCCTGTGATTAGGATAAACGGATAATCTTTATCGGGCTGCTCAGCAGGTGCTTTGTATTCAACGGCATGAAACTTGCCCAGTCCCCGCGTAAATTTCGCTGTATGAAGAATCGGTGTCCCCTGATGCGTTGCATCCGGACACGGCCACTGAACACTTTCCTCGCTTACCCTTTCAAATATTATTCCACCATAGGTTGGGGTAATACTTGCAATCTCATTGGTAATCTCACCAACCGCAGCGTAATTCATATCATAACCCATGGCCTTCGCCAAATTGGAGATTATCAGCCAATCCGGTCGGGAGTTGCCAACCGGGGCAATGGCCCTTCTTACTCTCTGAACTCTTCTTTCGGTATTTGTAAACGTTCCATCCTTCTCAGCAAAAGTAACTCCCGGCAACACAACGTCGGCAAATTCAGCCGTCTCAGTTAAAAACACATCCTGAACAACCAAAAAATCCAACTTCTTAAAAGCCTCTTTCACGTGGTTTAAATCGGGGTCCGAAAGCATCGGGTTTTCGCCCATAACATACATCGCTTTAACTTCGCCACGCAAAACAGCATCCATCATCTCGGTGGCAACTAACCCGGGCTTTTCTGGAAGCTTTACTCCCCAAACATCTTTACATTTCTTAATAATCCCCAAATCACAGATGTTTTGATATCCGCTCACACAACCGGGAAGTGCCCCCATATCACAAGCACCCTGAACGTTGTTTTGTCCGCGAAGCGGATTTACCCCCGTTCCCGGCCTCCCAATATTTCCGGTAAGCATCGCCAAATTGGCAACGGAGAGAACATTGTCTGTACCCGTAGTATGCTGAGTGATGCCCATGGAATAAAAGATTGCTCCTTTTTCGGCCGAAGCGAATAATCTTGCTGCCTCCCTTAAAGAATCAGCGGGAATACCTGAAATATTCTCAACTTCCTCGGGCGTATATTTTGAAACCGTCTTCTTTAACTCTTTATAATCTTCCGTTCGTTTATCGATAAAATCCTTATCTTCCAAGCCCTCTTCGATTATCACGTTCATAAGCCCGTTTAAGACGGCAACATCGGTTCCCGGTTTTTGTGAAAGCCACATATCAGCATACTCCGTCAGTCGAATCTCTCTGGGATCAATTACGATAAGCTTTACCTCAAAATCGGAGACCGCCCTCTTCATCTCAAGAGCAACTATGGGATGATTTTCGGTGGTATTTGAGCCAATAACAAGAATCACATTGGCCTCGTGTATATCGGCGATAGAATTCGTCATCGCTCCGCTTCCAAATGCTTTGACCAGACCGGCCACGGTTGGAGCGTGTCACAAGCGAGCACAGTGGTCGATATTGTTTGTGCCAATCACCGCCCTCATAAATTTCTGCATCAGATAATTTTCTTCGTTGGTACACTTTGCTGAGGAAAGACCGGCAATCGCGTCAGCGCCGTGTTTTTTCTTTATCTTTGAAAACTTGTCTGCAACAGTTTTAATCGCCTCATCCCAAGAAACTTCAACAAGTTTCCCGTCCTTTCGAACCAACGGAGAAGTAAGCCTGTCGGGATGGTTCACAAAGTCATAACCAAAACGGCCTTTTACACAAGTATTCCCCTTATTCACACCGCTCTCGACATCGGCTGAAACACAAATAATCTCTCCGTTTTTGATTTGGAGTTCCAACTCACACCCACAACCACAATAAGGACAGACTGTCTTAACTTTCTCTGTCTCCCAAACTCGCCCCTTGTATCTGCTCATCTTCTCGGTTAAAGCACCGGTGGGGCAGGTTGATATACACTGTCCGCAAAGTTCACATTTTGTTTCAATAAGTGACTTGTCATAAGGAGTTGTTACTACCGAATCAAAACCTCGATTTGCGAAAGTATACACTTTATTCTGTTGAATCTCTTCACAAATGCGAACGCAGCGACCGCAAAGGATGCACTTGTTTGGGTCTCTTTCAATCAAGGGATTATAGTCTTCTATGGTGTAGATATGTTTTTCACCTTTAAACCGATTCTCTTCTATTCCCAATTCGTAAGCTAAATCTTGAAGTTGACATTGGCCGGCGCTCTCACAAGTCAAGCAACTTAACTCATGATCGGAAAGTAAAAGCTCAACTATCGTTCTCCGTATTTTATAGAGAGGAATGGTATTTGTCCTAACAGCCATTCCATCGCCAACCTTGGTTGCGCAGGCAGGCAAAAAATTCCTCGCCCCCTCAACTTCGACGAGACAAACTCTGCAGGCTCCATAAGACTTGAGCCGCGGATCGTGGCAGAGCGTTGGGATTTTTATTCCATTTTCTTTAGCAACCTCAAGTATGGTTTGACCTGGTTCAGCTTCAATTTTTTCTCCATTTATTGTCAAATTAATTTTAGACATACATGTTTCCCCCGTTTATTTTTCCTTCTTCTTTGCAACTCTCGCCCCAACCTCAATTAAGACACAGTCAATAAAGTCTTTAATAAAATTGGCTATGTCAGATGTAGAGACAATTCCTACAACTTTTCCATCGACCGTAACCGGCAAATATCTTATTTCAAGCTCCTCAAGCAAATGAGCAGCTTTTGTTGCCTCCATCTCAGGAGAAACAGAAACCATGCTCTCATACATAAAATCATTTACTTTGGTCTTTTCAACATTTAAACCGGCACCAACAACCTCAACGCCTATCATCCTATCGGTAATTATTCCAAGAAGTTTTTCGTTGTCGACAACCAAGAGCGAGCCAACCTTTCTTTCTCTCATCATGGTCGCCGCTTCCTTCACCGTAGCGCCGGGGGAAATCGATACAGCGCCCCTGGTCATTATGTCTTTAACTAACATAGGAAACTCCTTTCATTAAAACCTACTTAGCAATATATATAGCATCGAACGGACAGTGCTGCATACAAATGCCACATTTTACACATTTGGTCACATCTATTTCGTGTGGCTGTTTCTTTTCCCCGGTAATCGCTCCCATTGGACAATGTTTCTTACAAACTCCACATCCTCTGCACACATTCTCTTTAATTACATAGGCAATGAGCTCAGAACATACCCCCGCGCGACATCTTCCCTCTTTAACATGCTCCTCAAACTCTTCTTGAAAATACTCAAGCATCGTAAGAATTGGGTTGGGAGCAGTTTGCCCTAAACCACAAAGCGATGCGACCTTAACATCTCGAGCTAATTCTTCTAAAAGAACCAATTCCTTTTCGTCGCTCTCCCCCTTGGTCATCCTTTCAAGCATCTCGAGCATCCGTTTGGTTCCAACCCGACAAGGAACACATTTCCCACAGGATTCCTTCTGGGTAAAAGTCAAAAAGTATTTTGCTAAATCAACTACACAGGAGCTTTCATCCATAACAACCATTCCGCCTGAGCCCACAATGGCTCCCGTTTGAGTCAAGGACTCATAGTCTATTGGCGTATCAAGAAACTCAGTCGGGAGACACCCGCCGGATGGCCCGCCTATTTGAACCGCTTTGAACTTTTTATCGTCCTTTATCCCACCACAAATATCAAATATCACTTTTCTAAGAGTGGTACCCATGGGCACCTCGACCAATCCGCCGTTTTTGACCTTTCCTGTAACCGCAAAAATTTTGGTACCCTTGCTTTTCTCCGTCCCAATGGCAGCAAACTTGTCAGCACCGTTCGTTATTATCCAGGCAATATTTGCAAGCGTTTCAACGTTGTTAATGTTGGTGGGCTTACCCCAAAGCCCGGACTGTGCCGGGAAAGGCGGACGAATCCGAGGCATGCCTCTTTTACCCTCAATTGAAGCCATGAGGGCCGTCTCTTCTCCACAGACGAAAGCCCCGGCTCCTTCCTTCATTTTAATTTCAAAATCAAAAGAGCTGCCAAGAATGTTTTTGCCCAAAAAGCCCTTCTTTTTAGCATGCTCAACCGCAATCTTAAGTCGCTTAACAGCCAAAGGATATTCGGCCCTAACATATATATATCCCTCGGACGCACCAATAGCGTAAGCAGCTATCATCATTCCTTCAAGCACGCTGTGAGGATCGCCCTCCAAGACACTCCTATCCATAAATGCTCCGGGATCTCCTTCATCAGCATTACAAATAACATACTTCACAGCCCCGGGGGCTTTTTGGGCAAAACTCCACTTAAGACCGGTGGGAAATCCTGCCCCACCGCGACCCCTTAAGCCAGAGGCTTTAACTTCTTCAACAACCTCTTCGGGGGACATCTTGTTTAAAACCTTCTCAAGCGCTTTATATCCGCCACTCTCGATATAGTCATCGATTTCTTCGGGATTAATTTGTCCGCAGTTTCTAAGAACTATCCTATTCTGTTTTTGATAAAAGTTTATATCCTTATAAAGAGAAATCTTTTTACCGGTCCGCGAATCTTCATAGAGCAAATCCTCTACAACCTCGCCGCCAATTAAATGCTCCTCGACGATTCGAGACACGTTCTCCGCGGAAACCGTAGGATAAAAAACTCCCTCGGGCTGAATAACAACGATCGGACCCTGCTGACAAAAACCGTGACACCCGGTTTGAACAATATCAATTTCAGAAATTTTCCGCTTTTTAAACTCCTCTTTAAAAGCGGATTTCACTTTTTCAGAGCCACTTAAAACACAGCCGGTCCCCGTACAAATAAAAACCTTGTTTTGCTTTTCTTTAACTTTTACTTTGACCACAATTTTCACCTATTTTAGATAAGAATGACAATAAAGTACTTCATTTCTCAACACTCTGACGGTCTTTACAACATCCATTAATTCTTTATCAAAAGGATTCGCGATAACGGCATCCAAACCAACGGTTGCAAGCATGGCAAGATACGTTCTATCCAGAAGCGGTTTAGTCTCAGCGGGTGCTCCATTTGAAATATTGCTTAATCCGACGACCGTCTTAAGCGGAGGGTCATTTAATTGCCTGAACATCTTTATCGCCTCAATTGCCTCCTGAGCTTGTTCTTGAGCAACGGCGATCGGAAGGATTAACGGATCGAGATAGAGATTTTCCATCGGAACCCCTTTCTCCGCCATCTTCGCCATGATATCAACCGCTATCGCCATCCTTTCATTGGCGTCACGCGGTATCCCTGTTTCAGTCATGGTCAATCCGATGACTTTTGCATTATATTTTGCGGCTAAACCCATCATCGTCTCAAGCCGGTTTGGTTCCCCTGAAGCAGAGTTTATAATTGGCTGTTTCTTGCAAACCTTTAACCCCGCTTCCATGGCTTCAGCATTAGTGGTATCCAAACAAAGTGTTACATCAGCCACCTCTTGAACAGCATTTACAATCCACTCCATCATCTCCGTACCATTTTTGCGAGCCGGTCCTATGTTTATGTCTAAAACGTTCGCTCCGGCCTCAATCTGAGCAACAGCTAAATCCTGAATCGGTTTTGGATCACGATCTTTCATCGCAGAACCGATTACTTTTGAAATAACATTAATTTTCTCACCAATAATTAACATTTAAACCTCCTGTTTTTAATTAAGTTTTTTCTCTTTAGCTCTTGTGTTACGTATAATTTCTCGAGCTTTTTTGGGCGTCAAACGCCCATGCGTTTCGTCATTTATCCTCATAACAGGGGCAAGACTACAAGCTCCCAAACATGCAACCGACCTTAAAGTAAATTGACGATCATGAGTTGTTTCCCCTTCTTCAATGCCTAATTCATCAGCCAACGCTTCCGTTATTCTTTTTGCGCCACTTACATAACAAGCCGTCCCATGACACACAGAAATCACGTTTTTGCCGACCGGAACAAGAGAGAACTGCGAATAAAAAGTGGCTACACCGTAAAGCTGGCTTAATGGAATCCCTGTCGCCTCCGAGACGCAGTCCAAAACATCTTCGGAAAGATAACCGAATTTTTTCTGTATCTCCTGAAGTAGTGGAATGGTTGCTCCAGCATAATTTTTGTACTTTTCAACGATATCTAAAATTTCAGAGTTATTAAATTCTCCACCATTTAATTTTTCACACTTACATAGACACGCCATTCAATCCCTTCTTTCCTAAAATTTAATTTAACTTACAGCTTTTCCAAGTTCTTCCTTAAGAGAATTAATTTTCTCTACAAATATCTTATCCAAATCATAGGACGACTTACCTTCTATGTCAGCCAAACGAACCTTTTGGCTTTCATTTATCCAGCCAATTACGGGAGCATTGGGAATTATGCTCCTTGCTTTCTCCTCCATACATCTCTTCTCGCCCTTTCGAACTTTATTTAACACTAAAAAAATCTTTTCAATGCCTATGTCCTTTGCAAGTTTATTTATGGACTTTGCTGTTTCCAAACTGCGAAGGCCGGGCTCAACCACTATGACGAAGACATCAACCGATTCAGCCGTTCCTCTTCCCAAATGCTCGATGCCCGCCTCCATGTCCATGATGACCACTTCATCGCGTTCCACAAGCAAACTCTTAATCAAACTCCGCAAGAGAGTACTTTCCGGACAGATACAACCGCTTCCACCTTTTTCTACGCCACCTAAGACCAAAAGCTTTATCCCCAAAAGTTCTATTCCCAACTTTTCGGGAAGATCGTCCACTTTAGGATTTATGCGAAAAAAACTGCCCACGGTACCCGGCTTCGCCCCGGTGCGCTCTTCAATCAGCTTCTTCATCTGTGAAATTGGCACAATCTCCTGCTGTATTTTGGAAACACCGGCGATGGCAGAAGCAAGATTAGCATCAGGGTCTGCATCAACCGCTAAAACTTTATAACCCTTGTCTTTATACAGTCTGGCAAGCGCTCCTGCAATGGTCGTCTTTCCGACACCGCCCTTGCCCGTAATTGCTATCTTCATTTAAATCCTCACATTCATTGATATACAACCCGGCCTTACGGCCTTGATAGCTGATGGCCCAAACTATAGACAATCAGCAAATTAAAAAATAAAAGTGAAAAAAGAAAAACTATAGATAAAAATTTAAAATTGAAAACCCAGCCCTAAAGGGCAGCCCTTTAAACCAGCTTTCAAAATCAGCCCTTAAAGCAGCCCCTATCCGTTAGCCAAAAGCTAAAACATAAAGACCAATAACTAATAGCCATCTGCTATATGCCATCAGCCATTAGCCAAAATACTTCTCTCTCAAAGCCGAAGAAAGCTCTGACGTTAATCTGATGCTCTTTTCCGCCAATTCTTCGATCATTGAGCCTGTACCACAATTTGGTGTAATTAAGCTCGCTTCAAGAAGCTTTGTTTTATTTATTCCCTTGTCGACCAGCAACTGGACTTTATCTTCAAACTTATCGAGAATGCCCTCCAAGGTTTCATTCGCTATCGCATCGGGGCTTGGGTAGGTGGATGGGACTATCCCCCAGGCAAGAATTCCACCCCTATCTAAAAATTTATTTAGTTCCTGTGGGTAAAGGGACATGCTTTCAGTATGATCATATGCATCAAAACTTATAATGTTAACGGTAGTTTCCATTAAAAGGCTCCAGTCGGTGCGACCGCAACAATGAACGCCGCAAAGACCATCAACCGCATAAAAACACTCATTTAAATAGGAGATAACCTCTTCTTTATTTAATTTTATATACGACGAACCGTAAGACTGAAGATAGGGTTCATCAAAAAAGATAACCGTTTTAACATCGGGAACCAATTTTTTAAATTCCCTCTCCTGCCATTTTGCCTTCATGGTAAGCGTTTTTATTATGGCGTCCCTTAAAAGGTCGTTGTAAAGAACCGCTTGTTTATTTTGGTCCGTAACGGTTAAGCCAAAACTAATCGGTCCGGTTAACTGGCCCTTGAGCATAACCAAATCACTTGGCAGATGTTTCCTCAATATATCCAACATGGTGTGAAGCCCTCGAGCATAATCAGCAGATATCGCGAAATAATCCAAATCTTCAGCCAGAAATCTATCGTAGAACTTCTCAAGCTCCCAAACCAAATTTTCTCTTGCTTCCAAATGAATTTTCTTCTTTTCTTCATCTATCCTTACCCCAGGCATGCCCTCTGAAATCTGAACACACATACTCTCCTTAAAAGAGAGGTTGGGGAGTTGAGGCCACACCGGAATCTGCGGAGTATTTTTAAGAACCACTTCACAAGCTTTAACTGCATCGATATGTGGCATGCTACCAACGGTCATCGGAAGACAACGAGGTTTAAACTCCATTTACAAAATCCCCCTTTTTCTCAAAGCCGGAAAGGGGCTGACCGTAAGACGTTGCAAACCAACGTCTTTGGAGCTCCCTCCCAAAGCGAGGCCCATAAGCTGACTAAAATACACTATGGGTACACCATATTTAGCATTATATTTCTTTTCAATCTCCTTTTGTCTCATATCAAGATTAGTCTGGCAGAGAGGGCAAGCCACAACAACCATGTCCGCCTCAAGCTTTTTTATCTCCTCCAACAAATCATGACAGAGCTTGACGACAACATCTGTTCTGCTTAACGCAAAACTTACCCCGCAACATTCGGTTTTATAAGGCCAGTCTAAACTTTTGGCTCCTAAGGACTCCATTATGTTATCCATACTCTGTGGATCTTCAACCACGTCAAAATTAGCAACCCCGGGCGGTCTGGTTAGCATACAACCATAATAGCAAACGACCTTAAGTCGTTTTAAAAATTTATTTGTCACTTCCTCTATTTTTTTAAGACCAATTTCTTTGATAAAAAATTCAACTATATTAAAAACTTCAATCCCGTCATCATATTTCTCACCCACAACCTCCTCGGCCCTCACCTTAAGCTCTTCATTCTCCCTCATTTCCTTGATAGCGGTTTTAAGCCGCCATGAACAAGCAATGCACGGTACCAACAATTTCTCAAAACCAGCTTTACGTGCAGAAATTAAAGTATGCAGAGGCAAGGATGTCGCTAAAAGATGTGAGGTGTTGTGAGCAGAAGATGCGCCGCAACAAATCCAGTCGTCGAGCTCTTGCAATTCAATGCCCAATTTATTGCAAACAAAATTTATTGATTCTCCAAACTCTTTTGCGGTTCCATTATAAGAACAACCGGGATATAGACCATATCTCATTTTGACTCCAACTCTTTCACCTTGGCAAAGATTCGTTGTACTTCGTTTACGTTTTTAACTTTATGAGGCAGAAGACCAAACTTACCTTTAAAAAACAAAGGCAACCCCGTCACCACATCCTTCATAATTTGTTTGGTTTTCAGCTTAATTAACATCACCAAACCAATCTCATAAATTCGCCCAAACTTTTCAACTAAGAACAAAAAAGATTCGTTAAAAGCGGCTATTTCCGGTATAGGATTTTTATACTTTTCCCGGCCGCCAATTGTCCTTGCGGCATCGGCCACCTTAACAAAATCGAGGTTTTGAGGACATCGCGTCATACAGGTTTGGCAAGAAAGACAAAACCATATCGATTGATCTTTTAACACTAAATCCTTCTGCCCCAACTGAATAGTCCTAATCAACTGATGCGGCTTGTATCTCATTGCATACGCCGTAGGACAACCAAGCGAGCATTTCTTGCACTGGTAGCACAGGTAAACATCCTCACCACACTCTTCTTTTATCTGTTCCGCAAATGTTTTATTTATCTTTGCTATTTCTCTCATAAAAACCTCTTTAGTCGGTAGTCTGTTTTTAGTCAAATTAAAAAATAAAAATTTATAACGATATAGAAAAATTTAAAATTTAAAACCAAATCACAAAAGATAAACTTCTTAAAATGTTTTTAAAAACTTTTTTAATTTTTATCTATAGTTTTTCGTTTTTCATTCTCCATTTTTCACTTAACTCTACCCCATACCCGTTTTTGCTCTCTGCTCTAACTATATTTTTCCTGGCAGCTGACAGCTGGTGGCTGTTTTTACCCTATACCCTTATACCCGTTACCTTTATTTAGGGTCTGGGCAAAAGGCCCGCCTTCTCAACTATCTCCGGCACAATCTCTTCCCACTCAATAGCCATAATGTGTACGCCCGCCACACCTTTTATCTCTTTAACTTGATCGATAATATCTATACAAATGTTTACGCCTTCTTCTTTAGCTTTTTCTTTTCCGGCAACAGTCATCCGCTCAACAATTTTGTCGGGAACATCCATCCCCGGCACATTGTTCTTCATATATTTAGCCATACCTGCAGATTTCAAAGGAGCAACACCGGCAAGTATGAAAACTTTCTCGTGGAGACCAAGCTCCCGAACCATTTCCATCCACTTTGAAAACTTTTCAACGTTATAAACAACTTGCGTCTGAACAAAGTCAATACCGGCTTTGACTTTTTTTGCAAGACGTAACACTCTGAATTCAAAAGGCTCGGAAAAGGGATTTTCAGCCGCCCCTATAAAGAAGTGAGGCTCTACTTTTATCTCCTCGCCACATTGAAATTTCTTTTCATCCCTCATGTCCTTAACCATCTTAATAAGCTGAATGGAATCCAAATCAAAAACATTTTTTGACTGGGGATGATTGCCAAATTTTTGATGGTCCCCCGTGAGACAGAGAAGATTCTTTACCCCCAAAGCCGAAGCCCCTAAAAGATCACTTTGTATCGCTATCCGATTCCTGTCGCGACAGGTCATTTGAATTATGGGCTCGATACCCCTCGATGCCAACATGCTACCGGCAGCAATTGAAGACATCCGGACAATTGCCGTCTGACAGTCGGTTATGTTAACCGCATCAGCATAGCCTTTTAAAGTTTCAGCCTTCTTATAAACAACTTCAGCACTGACACTTTTGGGGGGACCGAGCTCAGCGGTTACCGCAAAATGTCCCGCACATAAAATTTTCTCAAGATTGCTTCCCGATTTCACAGCTTCATATCCTCCCTTACAATCTTTCTTGGTCCACCGTCACGACCGGTTGACCAATCTTTTGGCGGTAATATCTCAGTTAAATCATCGAGTTTCCCAAGCGTTTTCAACCTATCGTAAATAAGTTGCCAAGCGCAATCTACCTCGGGGTCAACTTCACATTTTCCATCTTGGGAACCGCCACACGGTCCGTTCAAAAGACTCTTGGAGCATCTAACAATGGGACAAATTCCACCGGTTTTATCAAGTACACAATTACCACAAGCTCCACACCGTTCAGACCAAACCCCTTGTTCCTCAGGTAAACCTAAAAAAGTGGTATTGACAGCAGGATACACGATAACTTTCGGGAAACGTTCCACAAGAGTTTGGACGCCAATTCCACAAGCCATCGAGAGAACCGCCTCACAAGCTTCAATTTTATCCTTCAGCTCGTCGACAAATTCCCACTCACACTGACGAAGGGGAGTTTGTTCCAGTATCTCAATTGGCTTATTTTCCTTATTTCTCGCCATCTTTATTGCTGATGAGAGGATGCTTACCTCCTTATCCCCGCCCGCCATACAGACAGCAACACAGGTGCCACATCCGGCGATGAAAATCTTCTTGTGGTCAGCAATCATATCAAGGATCTCTTGCATCGGTTTTCTTTCTCCAACAATCATTCTTCCGCCCTCCCGGCATTGGGTCCCAAACTTTTTAAATCTTCATAAAAAGTAGATAGTGTTCGTGTAAACTTAACCCCATTGGAAGGAGATAGGTAATACATCTGCACTCTTTCTTCTTCAATACTAATTTCTTTCAAAATATTTTTTATATAAGCTAACCTTGCTTCAGCTCTTAAGTTTCCCCTTAAAAATTGACAAGCTTCCTTGTGACAAGCATAAATTACAACACCATCGCCTTCTTCCAATGCCCTCATGATGTGAATGCTTTCAATCTTTCCTGAGCATGGAACCTTTATCATGCGCACGCTCTCCGGATAAACAAACCCAGACTTAATTGCCATATCAGCCGATAGTAATCCAGAGTGCTCACAATAAAAAACGGTTATTTTTGGCTTAAAATCTCTCTTCGTCAACCCGCTTCACCTACCACATCACTTAACTGCCCGATAATTTGAGCATTGGTATAAAGAGGAAGCTCTATGGCCATAACGGGGCATTCACTTGCGCATATCCCACACGATTGGCACGCTATCGGCACCACTTTTGCCGTCCCTTCCTCCTGGTCAATAATTATCGCCCCATGAGGGCACGTTCTAACACAAGTAAGACAGAGAATACACCTATCCGAATTTATTTTTGCGGACGTTAAATCCAGCTCAATTTCTCCTTTTGATAAAAACGAGAGAATCTCTCCCGCCGTACCCCTTGCTTCGGAAAGTGTTTCATCAATATTTTGCGGCAGCCGACATCCCCCAACAAAAAATATCCCCTTTCTGGATGATTTAGTCGGCAAAATCTTGACATTATCCTCTTGAAAAAACCCATTTAAATCAAGGTCTACTGAAAGCAATTTAGCTAACCCTTCAAAACTTTTGCCGGGCATCATCTTCTCGCCTACAACCAATAAATCACTTTCAAAAACCAATTCTTCGTGAGGATAATCTTCATTTATTAAAAGAATTTCAACGGCGTTGTTTAAAAACTTAATTTCCGGTTTTTCAGCGTACTTGAAAAATAAAATACCCGCCTCACGAGCCCTCTTATACAACAACTCTCCCCCGTTGAAGGAAACTTTCAAATCTTTACAAAAACAAATCACATCGGAGCTAAACTTTTCTTTTATAAGCAAAGCCTGCCTTAAAAGAGCTCGCGTTGATATTTTTAAATCCTCATCGACCAAATCAGCCAAGAAACATATGCGTTGAGACAACTTCTCATCTGAAACCAATCTTTTTTCCAATTCTTTTTGTCCAATAATCAAGGATTTGGAATTTTCGCCAAGCTTCCAAACGGGAAGAACAAACTCATATCCCACAGCAACAACAATTGCCCCAACTTCCAAGGTCAATTCCTGCGCGCCTTCAATTTTAACGGTAAACCCTCCCGCGTTTCCTCTTAAGTCAACTAAATTTGAGGAAAGAATAACCTTTATTCTTTCATTTTTTTTCAAGGTCTCAACCTTATCTCTTGTCCAATTCTTTAAATTTCCAACCTCAGCGGCCCCACCGCCTAAATGGGACTTCTCCTCCACCAAAATTACGCTCAAGCCTCCCTCGGCCAAAGTAAGAGCTGTTTCAATTCCGGCAATACCTCCCCCGAGAACAAGAACTTCTCGTTTTAATGACACTTTTTGGATTTCAACCGGTTCTTGCGTTTCAACCCACTTTGCCGCCTTAATTATTAAAGCAACCGCCTTTTTTGTAGCCTCCGATTTATCTCCACAGGCGACAACCGCTTCATTAAGATTTGCAAAAGTAATTAAATACGGATTTAATCCCATCTTTTTTAAAGAATCTCTAAAAACCGGTTCTTTTATCCTTAAACCACAACCGGCAACAACCACCTTAGATAGTTTGTTCTTCTTTAAAAATTTTTCAAAATCGTTCATTTCCCCGGGGAAAAACGAGGAAGGACATTTAAAACAAACAAACCCCAAGGCACCGAGACTTGAGCACGCTTCATCGAGACCCAAAACTTTCCCCGGTTTACCTTCGAAACCATATATAAATATGCCCGTTTTAGAAATCTTCTTTGTCATCAAAACCTCATGTGTCCCTGTTTTTGATTTCCATGTTCTTCTCTGCTCGAAAAACTTTAACTAAAACTCGCAAACATCTTTGTAACTTCTGCAACCGCTGCCTTTCCGTGAACCATCGATTCCCCAATATCTTTTGGCCCCTGGCAAGTCCCCGCTAAAAAAACACCGGGAACATTTGAAAGGTTTGAAAAATAATCTCGTCCCTTATAAAAACCGTACTCATCCTGATCGATTCCAAAAAGGTCAGCCAGAAATTTTGCATCATCTCGGGGAGACATCCCAACGGATAAAACTACGAGGTCAAACTCCCTCTGAACAACCTCGCCCGTCTCATTGTCCAAACATTTAACATGTAAAACACCAGAGTCGGAATATCCGTAAACCTTTGATGGCAAATTTCTTGCAAACTTTATCCCCATCTCCTCACAACTTTTGCGAAGACCCGAAAAATCTTTGCCGGTTGGCTGAATATCCATATAAAAAATCGTGATATTTGAATCGGGAATTTCAGACTTAATTAGTTTTGATAGTCTAAGCGCATAGGGGCAGCATACCTTGGAACAATAGCCCCGACCTATACTCTCATCTCTACTCCCGACGCACTGAAAAAAAGCAATTTTCTTTGGAATTGCTCCATCAGTTAACCGTCTAATTTTCCCGTCTACCCGGAAAGCTCTCTCGAGATCAATAGCGGTAATGACATTTTTATACTTTCCGTATCCATATTCTTTTTTTTCTTCTGCGTTAAAGAACGTATAACCCGTTGCAATTACTATCGCTCCAGCCTTTAACGTCAATTCCTCAAAAGATGATTCCTTCCCGGTAGTATGAGATATTCGCAGTTCAAAATCCCCCGGCTTGCCCGAGAAAGAAACAACTTTAGAGCCCATCCAGACTTTTATCTTGGGGTGTTGATAAGCCTTCAAGGTATCTTCATCGGCCAAGCACACCAAACATTTATTGCACTTCTCCGTGGCTTTACACGCAAAGTTTACTGCGTGTCCCCCAAGTTGAGTCTCCCTCTCGATAACGTGAACTGCAAAACCCGCATCAGCCAGAGTTATCGCGACATTTATGCCGGCAATTCCGCCACCGATGATGACTACTTCTTTTGAGCCCATTTTGCCCATCCTTTAAGTTTATAAGACTTATGCGCTTCGACTTTTAAGATAAGCGGGGATATCTCCGGCCTCCCGTGGGCCAACTTCTATTTTCCAATCCGGGAGTTCTTCTTCCAGTTCACCGCTTATTTGAGCTACGCATCCCGGTATTATCAATTTTCTGTGTTTAACTTTGTCGGTAATCCCACAACGCTTCATGAACGGCCCGATACTTTCGGGCACAAATTTACCGGCTCCCCAAGCAGTTAAAACCGATAATCCTTCCACGTCCATTATGCAAATCCAAGATGGAATTTTGCTCGCCTCAACCTCACCTGAAACGGTGAAATAAGTTAAGGAGAAATTGGTGGTAAGAAGCACCGGGGAATCCTCATCCGGTTCCCCGATGGGATAGATTCCCTCTTCAACCTGCATTGGCTTCTGTGGATCGGTATAGATATTTTGCCTTAAGACATACAGTGGAAGTGCCTTCCAGGCTTCGAGGTCGCTTAAGACGATAATCCCTGCATATTTCATGATACCAACGCCGGCAGCCACCGCTTCCATGTAAGGATCATCATACATCTCACAAGGAAAGGTTATTATCGGATACCCAAGGGGTTTAAATTTTTTCTTCAAAGCCGCACGCCTTATAAAAGTAGCATCTCTTAAACTGTCTTTTATATTTCTTGAACCGGGGTCCAACACTATATCTTTGATCCCCTGTGCGGTTACTTTTTCTACCAACTCGGAAAGAATGTTTAAATCTTTAGCCGCAACCGCCAAAGGACAATTCTCCTCTTTGGCAAGGGCAGCCATTTGCTCAAAGTTGCCTTCATTTGCCGCATAAATAAGAGGTTTGGTCTTAGCGCAAACCGAAAGAGCAGCCTTCATCATCTCGGAATTGTCGGTTATTAACACCAAAGGAAACTCGGTTCCCATGGCTTTCTTAACAAGCTCGACAAATTTAGCCGAATCATTTGAAGACGATTTAACTGCCACCAAATCAGCCCGAAGAAATTGACCTACTCTCTCAAATTGAGAACTCTTTAACTGAGCAAGTTTTTCACCGATTTCCGACTCGCTCATTCCATCATCTACAAGAACAGCAAAGCCCGGCTGATGATAAAAGGTTTTTTCGTGACGAAAAAGCACCGCCTCCTCACCAATTTTTAAGGCCTTATCGCCAACACCTATCGTAACAAGGCGGATAGGAGGAGCCGAAGCCTCGGATAGCTCGGCTTTGGTTTCTTCGGATACATAAGGACACGCATCCAATTGTGCTTTTCCCATCGCAAGTTTCATGGCAAAGGCAAGACAAGTGGGAACACCACATTCCCCGCAATTTTTTTGAGGTAATTTTTTGTAAATATCAAGTCCGGTTAACGCCATATACATCTCTCCTTTTAGTCAATTTTAGTTTAAAGTTAAAGGTTTAAAGCTGATAGCTCGTTCCCTTACATTCACTCGATGGCCAGTGGCCCACTCCCCGCCCATTGGCGGGTTCGCTCAATAGCTGACTCTCTACTCCATCAGTCGGTAGTCTCTTAGTGGGGAGTCGGGAGCTTGTTGGCCAGATTGCTAGTTTTGCTATACTCTATATTCCATACTCCATATTCTGCTCGCTCTCTGCTCTATGCTCCATGCTCTTTTCACTTTTAAATTTGCAATTTGCATTTCTTTTTTACCCTTAACCCGTTACCCTATTAGTCGGGAGTCTCTTAGTTGGGAGTCGGGAGTTATCTGGTTTCTTAGCTTCTTGGCTACGTAGCTACTTGGTTTCTAAGTTTCTAAGTCGCTATGTTTCTATGTCACTATGTCGCCAGTTCCCTTTACCCTCTCAACTTTCTATCTGCCATTCGCCCCGCCAGAGGCGGGCAGGCATCTACTAATTAGAACATCGGTGGCATCTCTAAAGCCGGATGACCCACTTTCTGCAGATAAGCTATAACTTCTTCCTCTGTACTTGCTACAGTTTCATCCGCTATTTTGTCAAAAAAGTCCGGCATGCCTTCTTCTTTCGCACGTTTCTGAAGCTCAAAGCGAAGAACATCTTTTAGCTCTTTTGGCATCCAGACAACCCTCTTTAAACCCCCATCAGCAGAAATAAACTTCTTGCTCGTTATATATTGACGACCTATCCCAATAAACCCGGGGAGCTGAACCCCACCGCCAACAGTGCCAGCGAGGGTCGAGAACTTCATTCCGCAGGGTGTCATTCCGGGAAACTCCCTATTTACTATCATCACTCCATTTGCCATCGGAAGAACCGCCACCACACACTCAAAACAACCACACGAAGTCATTGGTTCATCCATCATGGAGTAGGCATTAAAATGCTCGATGGCTTGGTTAGATTTTCCATACACAAATTTATTGACGTTTTCCCACTGCCCTTTAACCGCATCTATAATCTCACCCTTTTTAACCGGTTGGTTGGGACCCGTTGGATTAATTTCATAAGCCGCCTTGCCATCGAGCCAATTGTAAGCCCCACAAAGACCCAACCTTTCAGGGGTAATTATACACACGTGATTTGGGGCAAAGCTCTGACACAATGTGCAGGAATAAAAAGTATCGACGCTTTCATCATTCATGCCCCGCACTCTTTCATCTCTGTGACAGTAGGTTTTTCTCGCTTCCTCCATCATCTGGTCAACCTTTTCAGGATCGGTGTAGATTGTAACTTGAACCTTATCCACAATTGCGGGGTAATCCGCGACAAGTTTTGCGATAAGTATCTTCCCAAAGTGATGAAATTTAAAACCAGCATTCTTTGCCTTTTTGCTAACTCTTGCCCATATAATGTCACGCTGGCCCATATGAAATATTCCCTCAGCACCATTAATCATGTGATGAACTTGTCTCTCCAGAACCGATTCAAAATCCTCTTGCATCTTTCTGCCAGCAACATCTATCACTAAACCTATGGGAAGTCTTTCGCCCTCTTTGATATCATCTATATCTTTACCAACCACCTCAACCTTGCCGTTTTCCACCTCATTCATCTCTTTCATCCTCAAGAATTCAAAGGCATGTGTCTTTGTTCCGCCAAATTCTACATAGGTATCTTCTCTCCTAATTCTCTCTCCCTCGAAAGCAGAGCCAAAAGAAACGGGAATATCAACTTTGGTAACTTGAATCTTAAGTCCCCTTACCTCAATTGCCCTTTCAACCAGCTTATCGTGAGGAATGTTTGACACAACGTGCTCATAAGTACAGATGCCTGTTGGAAGAATCTGGGGAATATCGGTATCAGCAATAGTCGGAAAGCCATAATTTACAGCCGCTACTGCTTGAGCATATTTTTCATCTTCGACCTCGCCTAAAGCCAGAACAAAGGCAAAAATTCTATTCTTGTTGTAAAGTAATACCTTTCTAAAGTCTCCGGGCTCAACCCCACCGAAGGAAAGCGCGGCGCGAGTTGCAAAACCCGCGGAAAAAACAGTCGCGGTAATATCCTTGCCGAAGGGAACGAGACGGGTTTCCCAGCCCATCTGGATACCTTCCTCTTTGAGTTGCTCAGCCATGCTTTTTCCATCGGCCGAGGCCGACATGAAGACATAAATATTCTTCTCTTGAAGCTCTCGAGCAATCTTTACCGCTATTTCATTTGTGGGAGCTGCTCCAACGCATGCGGCAAAACCGGGCGCTGAGCCATCAACAAATTCGACACCTCTTTCTCTCATTATCACGTCATCAGCCGCACCCAACCAAAGATTATCATCAGTTGGTTCCGATGACATTGTATAAGGAGGCGATTCTACATACTTAATTGCTTCAATAATTTCATCCATAAAAAGCGTCGCCATACCGGCATCCAAAGCGGGAGCCAGATACGGTAGCCAGACTTTCTCTGACGGAACAGGAGGAAGTAAACTCTTGGAATATGCCAAAACCTTCTCCATGTCTCCAAGGGTGGAAACCGCCATCCCGGTAATTGCATAAATCACGGGCAGATAGTACCCTGTGTTTGGAAACTCCACCTTTTTGTCGGGTCCATATTTCTCTAAAGCTTCTTTAAGATTTTTTTCCGCCCTCATGGCTATCTTGTGGGCGCCCCTTATGGCAGCCGAAGCAATAATCTTAGACAATTTCCAGATCCCTCCTCATCTCCATGTCGTAAAGCACCCTCTCTTTCTCACGATCTATCCCTAAAGCTTTTCTTTTTGCATCAATGTGTTTAATTATTGTCTTGGCCATCTTAAAGGGATCGGGTTCATAAAACCACTTGCCACCCGTCATCTCCTTAATATCTTTAAAAAGATAATCCGACACCACCTCACTATTGGCCGTCGGGAAAGAGACACCGAAACCGGTCGGAACTCCGCTGGAAACAAAATATTGACCAATGACTACAGCCTTCTCACTCATCCACTCGGGAGCACAACCCGCAGCCGGCACTTCATTTAAATCCTCGCCAAGACCACCTTCTTTAACTATCTCCGAGGCAGCAATAAGAATCCGGCTGTTATCCACGCACGAACCGCAATGAAGCACGGGAGGAATACCCACTGCCTCGCAGACCTCACGCAAACCGGCACCCGCAAGCTCAGCGGCTTCAGGAATAAGCAATCTTTCTTTTGCGCAGCTTATCGCGGCGCACCCGGTCACCAAAACAAGCACATTGTTTGCGATAAGTTCTTTAACTAAAGTAGTGTGAACATAATCATGTTTAACCCGAGGGTTGTTGCATCCCACAACACCGACAACCCCCTTTATCCTGCCATTGATTATATTATCGTTTAACGGCTTGTAAGAGGCACGGAACCGTCCACCAAGCAAATACTTTATGGTCTCGTGAGAAAAACCCGCGATTAGGTCAATTTCTTCCTTAGGAATATCGACCCTCCCTCTTTTGGGATAATTTTTAATTGCCCGCCTGACGATATCTTTTGCAATTTTAAGAGCGTCGTGATGATTAAACTCTATATGTGTAGCACCCAAAATCTTACCCTTCGCTGAGGTGGTAATTACCTCAGTGTGATAACATTTAGCCACAGTGGGCAGAGATTGCATGATACATTGAACATCGACAACCATGACATCAACCGCACCTGTGGCAATAGCCAGTTCCTGCTGTAAGAAGTTACCGGCTACCGGAACACCTTTGCGCATCAAAAGCTCGTTTGCCGTACAACATATGCCGGCAATATTTATACCCTTAGCGCCCACCTTTTTAGCCTCTTCGATCAGCTCGGAGTCACTTGCAGCAGCAACTATCATCTCCGAAAGCAACGGCTCATGACCGTGAACTATTACGTTAACTTGATTCTCTTTAAGAACTCCTAAATTCACCTTTGACCTGACTGGAGCGGGAACACCAAAGAGGATATCCTGTAATTCGGTTGCCATCATAGAGCCACCCCAACCATCGGCCAAAGAGGTTCGGCAACCATGAAGCAAGATGTTTTTATAGTCCTGGTCAACTCCCATGTGAGTTCGATGCATCGTTTCCACTATTTCGCGATCTACCCCTCGGGGAGATATGCCTTCTTTTCTCCAACGCTCTTGTCTTTTCTCCGGAGCCTGTTTTACAAAAATTATCTCACCTTGTTGCTTCCCCATCTCAGCAAGAGCTTTCTCGCCCAACTCCAGAGCTATCTGGTTTTTATCCTTACCCTCCATATTAATATCAAAAATTTTGGCCAACGCATGCAACTTTTCTTCATTCTTAATTTCATAACCAGGTGCCTCACCCTTCGCGGCAGCAATAAAAGTAAATATGACCTCTCTAGCGTGATCAGAGTGTGCGGCCGCGCCGGCGGCTATCATTCGAGCAAAATTTCTGGCCGCCACCGTAGAGGCAGTGGCACCACAAACTCCCGTCCTCGTCTCAGTTACCCTGCAAGGACCCATTGAGCACACTCTGCAACAAGTCCCACCGGCGCCAAATGAACATGGCTTAAGGGAAGCAACCCTTTCAAAGACGGTCTCTGCCCCATCCTTTCTGGCCTTATCTATCATTTTGGCGCTTGCCGTGCAGCTGGTTTGCGTGCTTGCCGCAGGGTAAAATTTACTTTCTCCTTTTTTGCTTTGCTTTTTCATTTGGCGACTCCTTCTTTTGAAACACTCACAGCAATTAACCGATCTTGCGGGCTCTTTAATTTTAAATCTATGCCATCGCTCGATAGAACACCTTGTTTATTGTGGCAACTGGGCATAAAAAACATCCCCTTGGGCAAGAAATCAAGTATCTTCGCCGAGGTTATAACCTTGCCCCGTCTCGATTTAACCGTGACTTTGCAGCCATCCTCAAGCCCCAAAGACGCAGCATCATCTGAATTAAAAACAACATAATCTCCCATGTTTGGTTCAAGCTCAGATAGTTTGGAATTTTTTGTTCTAACTCCATCATAGAACCCAAACGTTGTTTCTCCAACAATTAAAGTATAAGGATATTTTTTATCAGGCTCTTCACCGGAAATCTTGGGCTCCACTAAGGTGAACTTATATGTATTTTTTTCGATTTTCTTTGGGATAGAAACCAGAGACTTTATTTCCTTGGCAATCTCCTTTTCAGAAGAGTAGTCCATGGTGTAATTTACTTTTTTGGACAAGGCGACTACCGTTTCCCAATCAGCTTGGACCAAAGGTTCAATGGCTGTCCTAACTTCTTTTGTCCGATATTCCATATTAACAATGGTCCCATTGCTTTCAGCTAAAGTTACGCCCGGCAACACAACATCGGCCAATTTTGCAGTTTCCGTCAAAAAGGTATCTTGAACCACCAGGAAATCTAAGGATGAAAACGACTTAGCCACGCTGGAAGAGTTGGGAAGTTGAGCAACCGGATCTGCCCCAATTATATACATTCCAAGAATGGATGAACCCATTCCGTCCAGCATCTCCTTAATAGAAAGTCCGGCTTCTTTGGAAAGCTTTACTCCCCAGGCCTTTTCAAAATCGCTCCCGGCTTCATCCGCTTTTCTTACACCCGGATAAAATTCAGCCAACGCTCCCATGTAAACCGTGCCCCACAGATTAGAAGAGAGAAGGCACGGAAGAACGCTCGCTTTGGTTTTACCTGTTAAAAGAGAGATGTCGGCAATCAATTCCATGGTTTGAGGGCTTACCGTCTCGGCCCCAAAGATTATAACCGTCTTCTTCCCTTCGCCATAGAGCTTTGCGGCTTCCTTTAAAACATCTTTAGAAATTCCCGACTCTCTTTCCACCGTTTCCATCTTCAATTTGCCAAGAGATTTCTTTAAGTCCTCAAATTTACCGCATTTCTTGGCAAATTCTTCATCATAAACCTTACCGTCAAGTAACTCTTTCAAAAGCCCGCTTAAAACAAACTCATTGGAGCCGGCCATTGACTGAATGTGTATATCAGCTTTCTCAGAAATTTTTGTCCTTCCGGCATCTACAACTACCAGCTTTGCCCCGTTTGAAAGCGCTCTTTTTACTGCTACACCCACGCGAGGATAGGCCACTGTAACATCCGCGTTTACGAGCAAGAGAGCATCGGCTTCTTCAATGTTTTCCATTGAAACAACGGCTCCATCTCCCAGCGCTTCGTATAAATCAACCAAAGCGGGAAAACCGAGAAGTCTGGCGGAACTATCAATGTTATTCGTCCCAATCCCGGCCCTTAAAAACTTTTGGAATAAGTAAGCAACCTCGTTTGTGTTCCCCGCACCAATAAAACCACCAATCCTATTTGCCCCATGGGCTTTTCTTATATCAAGAAGACGCTCTGCCGCAAACTCAAAGGCCTCTTCGTAGGTGCTCTCAGTTAAAACCCCGTTCTTTTTAATTAAAGGCTTGGTAATTCGCTTGGAGCTTTCCACAAAATCCCATCCAAATCTGCCCTTTGCGCAAAGAAAATCTCCGAGGCTCTCGCCGGTTGCTCTCATAATCTGCCCATCTACGGTACCAAATACGAGGTCACAGCCACAACCGCAATAAGAGCAGACCGTTTTAGTCTCTTCCATCTCCCATTCTCGCCCACGAAAACGCCTATCAACTTCAAGCAGCGCACCAACGGGACAAACCGCAAGACAACTGCCGCAGAAATCACAGCCCGATTCCTGCAGGGGCTTATCCATTGGTGTCGCCACTTTGGTAACCATACCCCGCTTTACAAAATCGATAACATCTGCCCCCTGTGTTTTGCAAATTCCCACACATCGTCCGCACAAAATACAGAGATTGTAATTCCTCTCTATAAAAGGATTGCTTCTGTCAATCTCGTAACCGGGATCCTTCATTGAAAAAGCGGTTTTCTCAATCCCAAGCTCATAAGCATACTTCTGAAGCTCACAAGCCCCGTTTTTATCACAACTCATACAATCACCGGGATGATTTGAAAGTATCAGCTCCAGAACAAAACGTCTGGCTTCCCGAACTTTCTCGGTATCAGTATCAATCACCATTCCATCCTTAACTTTCCGAGCGCATGAGGCCACGAGCCCTTTGGCCCCCTCAATCTCGACCAAACAAACTCTACACGACCCCGTACTGGGCAAGCATTCACAATAACAGAGATGGGGGATGTCTATCCCCGCCATCTTGGCCGCCTGAATGATGAGTATCCCTTCAGGAACCTTTGCTTCTTTTCCATTTATCATTACGGTGATTTGCTCACTCAACTCTTCTCCTCCTTTAGTTAAACGATTTCTATGGCATCGGCTTCACATACGGCCAAACACTCGCCACATTTGGTGCACTTTTTATTCTTAATGTAGTAGGGTTTATTGTCCGAAAGATACGAAACCATCTTCTCTCCCACAATTGCATCCTCAGGACAAACCTCTTTACAAGCTCCGCAAATCGTACATTTCTCGGAATTTATCTGGTAACTCACAATAGTTTCACAAGATTTTTGAGCGCAATACTTGTCCTTTATGTGTTCTTCGTATTCATTTTTAGATGAGGACAATGAGTCCTTTACAAAAGTAGCCGCGTCCTTACCCAGTTTGCATCGAGCAGTATCCACGATATAAGAAGATATTTCATCGAGCAAAACAATGTCTTCTTCTTCTCCTTTTCCATTTGTAATTCTCTCTAAAACATCGATCATTCGCACCGTTCCAAGCATACAGGGCAGGCACTTACCGCACATCTTATCCTTGGCAAATCCCTTTAAGAATTCAAGTACTATCAAGACCGGGCAACCATCGCTGCTCATGTAGCCACCTCCTGCTTACCGGTAGGAGTAGATTTTCGTTCAAACTGCCTCACAACACAACCGGTCGGGCATACTCCTATACAAGCCCCGCACTTTTCACAATATGATAAATCGATATAGAATCTGTCTCGCTCTTCCACAATCGCGTCAAAAGCACACGCCTCCTTGCAAAGGCCGCAAAGAAGACAATCCTCCTCGTTTATCCGGTAATGGCCAAGTGCCGCACATTGCCCAGCCGGACAATATTTATCCCTTATGTGAGCTTCATACTCATCTCTAAAATATTTAATGGTTGAAAGCACGGGATTGGGTGCACTCTTACCTAAACCACATAGAGCAGTTTCTTGAATATGTTTGCCGATGCTTTCCAAACGCTCAATATCTCCTTCTTCACCCTTGCCTTCGACAATTCTACTTAAAATCTCAAGCATCTCATGTGTCCCAATCCTGCAAGGCGGACATTTCCCGCAGGATTCCACCTGCGTGAAAGAGAGAAAATATCTTGCTAATTCAACCATGCAGTCGGACTCATCCATCACGACAAGTCCACCGGAGCCCATCATAGCCCCAGCTTCTGTTAATGAATCAAAGTCAACGAATAAATCCAAATATTCTTTTGGAAGACAACCGCCGCTAGGCCCTCCTGTCTGAACAGCTTTAAACTCTTTATCTCCCAAGATGCCACCGCCTATATCATAGACAATTTCCCGAATGGTTATTCCCATGGGAACCTCAATAAGACCAGTGTTCTTCACTTTTCCGGTAAGAGCAAATATTTTGGTTCCCGGAGAACCCTTCGTGCCTATGGAAGTGTACCAATCCGCTCCCTTAATTATTATTGGGGGAACATTAGCAAAGGTTTCAACATTATTTAACACGGTGGGTTTATCCCATAGCCCTCTCTCCACAGAACGAGGAGGAGTGGTTCGAGGCATTCCCCTTTTGCCCTCGATAGAAAACATGAGTGCCGTCGATTCTCCACAAATGAAAGCTCCCGCCCCACGTTTTATTTCCAAATCGAAATCAAAACCACTCCCAAGGATATTTTCACCCAAAAGACCAATCTCTCTCGCTTGGTTAATGGCTATTGTTAGATTATCAACCGCCAAGGGATATTCTTGTCTTACATATATAAATCCCTCTTTGCAATTGCCCAGAGCATAGGCTCCTATTATCATGCCTTCGATGACAGAATGAGGATCACCCTCCAAAACACTTCTATCCATAAAGGCCCCCGGGTCACCTTCGTCACCGTTGCAAACAATATACTTTACGTCACCTTTTGTTCTTCGACCGCCTTCCCACTTTCTTCCCGCAGGAAAACCTGCCCCACCTCGACCTCTTAAATTAGATTTTTTAACCTCTTTTATCACTTCTTCCGGGGTCATATCATTTAAAACTTTTGCCAACGCTTCATAGCCACTGGCCACTATGTAATCTTCTATATTGATAGGATCAACATGGCCACAATTCCTTAAAACTATCCTATGCTGTTTACCATAAAAGGAAATTTCCTCTTCTTTAACAGCAAGTTCGCCGATGACAGGATCAACCACTTGCAACCGATCAACGACCTTGCCGCGATTTATTGTAAGGTCAACTATTTTCGCCGCATCAAATGGATCAACCTTTTGATAAAAAACATCTAAGGGCTCCACAATTACAACAGGACCTTTTTCGCACAATCCCTGGCAACCCGTGGGTCTTATCTCAAAATCGATGCCTTGTTTGACGGCTTCCGCTTTGAAGGCCTCAACAACCTTTTGTGCACCGGAAGCGCGGCATCCTGTCCCGCTGCAGACCCGAACTATCGTCTTTTTCTGCTTCGCTCTTTCGCTACATATTTTTTTTCTCAAGACACTTAGTTCATTAGGGCTTTTAAACTTACTCATCATTCTCTTCCTTTTTATTTTTAAGAATTGCAATTATCTTCTTCGGATTTTTCTCTCTTGAAACTTCTTCGTTTACCACCACAACAGGGGCAAGGGCACAACACCCCACACAACTTACCGTTTCAAGCGTGAACTCAAAGTCGTCGGTCGTCTCGCCGGCTTTTATGCCAAGCTCTTCTTCTAGTCCTTCAAGAATTATCTTTGAACCGCGAACGTGACAAGCCGTGCCCGTGCAAACTTTAATTATATTTTTGCCTCGCGGAGTGAAATAAAAATGCGCGTAAAACGAGGCCACTCCATAAACGTGAGCCAGAGATAAATCAAATTCATCAGCGATGACTCCAATCGCTTCTCCGGGCAAAAAACCAAATTCTTTCTGAACATCTTGAAGAGCGTGTACAAGCACCCCTCTTCTGCCTTTATATTTTTTTAAAAGCTCACAAACGCGACCCGTATCTACTTGAACTTTTACATCTTCCTTCTTGGTATTGCATGCGCAACCGCACATCGCTATCCCTCCAAATTAGCCCATGAGCTCGTCTATGAGTTTTTTTGTTAGTTTAACTGCTTCCGGATGTCTCATTACCAGGATATCGCCTCCAGCGATTAACATGCTGGCAGCGGTCATAAACTCCCAGAGAATTCCCCTCTTTTCAGGATCCCCCCAGCTTGGTTCATCTTCGGTCTTTGCTTCTTTAGCCTTCCAAACTTCTCTGCCAAAATCGCAAAACATCGGCATTTGAGTCATCTCATCATTTTGCTGAAGAGCTGCAAGCCTTAACCTTTCCATGATTGAATAGACATACTCCAACCCATAGCCCAGGGCTGCACCGCTGGGATCCATTACCAAATGATCGGCATCCAATCCCAACTGCGTCATTAAAATGTTCAACTGTTTGGCCATGTTTACATCTATTGGAGAAAGCCCTGAAACATTGTGTTTATAACCAATGGCCGCAGCCGTAATTTGTTTATAGTTATCTTCCTGAGAGGGGCCCAATATAACCTTGTGCCCTTCCGCAACCTCGGCAACTTTTTTCAAAAGTTCCCCGTCTTTCTCAATGTTTCCACTACCATAAATACATATGGGAATGGAAACAGCCTCGATGACCGCCTTGACGGTTTCAGCAGCTTTTGCCGAATCTCTGTTTTCACCGTTTGGATCGGTGCTTATAAGCCGCAAAGAAATCATCTCTGCCCCATATTCATCCTGGCATTTTTTGGCCCAAGCAACGGGGTCGTTTAACACATCCTTAAATGGCTCAAGAACAACGCTCGACCAATTATCCGGAGCTACATCATAAACTTCCATAGCAATAATCGGCTTTTTGGGCATCTCGCCTTCGAAAAAATGAAATGGGAGCGTGGTTTCCCCACCAACCGCAACTTGATTGCCTTCCTTGCCCACAACAACCTCACGAATTTTTCCTTGATATGTATCTACTGGTGCCTGAAATGCCATTTCTATCTCCTTTCGAAACCAAATTTTTATATCTTTCCGCAACTTTATGCCTGCATTCTAGCCGCTTTAATTGTATTCTTTAAAAGCATTGTTATCGTCATCGGCCCAACACCACCCGGAACGGGCGTTATGGCAAACGCTTTCTTGCTCGCACTTTCAAACTCTACATCACCCGCAAGCTTTCCGTTTTCAAGACGGTTTACGCCAACATCAATGACAACAGCTCCCTCTTTGAGCATATCTCCCTTTATCATCTCCGGTCTTCCCACAGCCGCAATAACGACATCGGCCCTTCTTGTATGAAAGCTCAAGTCCTTCGTCTTCGAATGGCAAATGGTAACCGTCGCGCTCTTAGATAACAACATCAGCGATATCGGTTTGCCAACAATATTGCTCCTGCCGACCACCACCGCCTCTTTCCCCTTCAAATCTATTCCTGAATGCTCAAGCAAAACCATTATTCCGTGCGGAGTGCAGGGAAGAAACGTATCTTCTCCTATAACCAGCTTCCCAATATTTTCTGGATGGAAACCATCCACATCCTTGGCGGAGTCTATGGCATAAAGAACTTTTTTCTCATCAATTTGTTTGGGCAATGGAAGTTGCACCAGTATTCCATTTATTTTGTCATCTTTATTTAGCCTCGCCATTAAATTTAGCAATTCTTCCTCGGAGGTGTCTTCCGGCAAATCATATTTCTCCGAATAAATACCAACTTGAGCACATCCTTTTTCTTTTTGACCAACGTAAACTTTGGAGGCAGGATCTTTCCCAACAATAACAACCGCCAAACCGGGCACAATGCCTTCTTTTTTCAATTGTGCTACCTCATCTACCATCTTTTGTCGTATCGAGGCAGCAATGGCCTTCCCATCGATAATCTTTGCCGACATTTCGTTGCTCCTTTCAAATTTTTAAAGCTTAAGCTCACCCATTAAATTCGAGATTGCTCGAAAAGCGCCGGAGTCATCGGGCAATTCAAAAATCGGCCCTTTTTCCAAATCTATCTCCAAAATCCGCTCGTCCAGAGGCACAATCCCCAGAAGCTCAAGGTTTAATCTCTCAATTTCATGTTTTAAAACCGGATTCAGCTCAATATCAGGAACACGATTTATTATTAAATGTGTTTTTTTGACTTTAAGCTCAAGTTCTCTGGCCAAATCCTTAATTTTAGCAGCCGCCCGAATTGCTCGTGGACTCGTATCCGAAACCAGCAAAAGGTGATCAACTTCATAGGTCGTTCGTCTGCTTAAGTGCTCCATTCCCGCCTCGTTATCCATAATCACGTAGCGGTAATTTTTCGCCAATATATCCATATACTTTCTTAAAATATTGTTTACGTAGCAATAACAACCGGGCCCTTCTGGCCGGCCCATAACCAATAAATCAAAACCATTCGCCTCAACCAAAATTTCTTGAACTTTAAGCTCTAAATAAGCATCCTTGGGCATCCCCGGTGGAATTGAGCCAACATTTTTGGTTATATCTTCTCTCACGCCCCCGATTGAATTTTCCACTTCTACACCGAGAACCTCATTTAAATTGGAATTCGCATCCGCATCCACAGCCAAAATTGGAGTCATCTTTTTCTCCAGCAAATACTTAATTATCAAGCCGCTTACGGTTGTTTTCCCGGTGCCACCTTTACCCGCAACCGCTATAGTAGAAGTCATAAATTCACCACTTATTATTTATTTTCTAACTTTTTCATCACCATTGGGAACAATTCAATATTCGTGTGGGGTAAGAACAAAGCTGAGATATATTTATCCATAAAGTTTACGTCGGCACTTAATTCCAGATAGGTCATCTTCTCCGCCACCTTTTTTGCTTCATTTAAAATCTCTTTCGATAAGGAGCCAATGCTTGCTCCGGCAAGAGAACCGTTACCCACAAACTTTACCTTCTCAAATGAATATTCGGGCAAAAGACCTATCATTTGAACCCGCTCAATTTCCAGATAATTGCCAAAGGCCCCAGCGATGAAAATTTCCTCAACATTTGACATATCTACATTAACACTCTCAAGTAAGATACTTATCCCGGCAAAAATAGCTGCTTTGGCTCTTATTAAATTATCAATATCCACTTCAGCAACAACTATGTCCTGACCGTTGACTGCCTCGCCGGCCCACGCTAAAACGTACTCGAGACCGTGCTCGCCTTCCCTTATCCGTGGACTATCTATTCCTGGATTTATCTTTCCCCTTTGGTCAACTATCCGGCTTAAAAACATCTCGGCTAAAGCATCGATAAGCCCTGAGCCACAGATACCGGCTGGTTTTGACTGACCAATGGTTAAAATCATTGGCTCGTAATTGTTTCGATCGATACGAATCTGCTCAATCGCACCCTTGGTTGCCCTCATACCATGTTTAACTCCTCCACCTTCAAAGGCGGGGCCAGCTGAGCAAGAACAGGCAACTAACCAATCAGCATTTCCAAGAACAATCTCCCCGTTGGTTCCAATATCTATATACAACGTTAGTTTATCGGAACGAGACATTCCTGAAGCAAGAACACCCGCTACAATGTCCCCGCCAACATAGCTGGCAACACAAGGAAAACAGTGCGCGTAAGTATCTTCTAAAACATCTATCCCAAATTCTTTCGCCTTAATCCAAGAAAAATTGGTCGTCGTGGGAACATAGGGTGCTTCTCTTATATGTTTGGGAGTCAATCCCAGAAGCAAGTGAGTCATGATGGTATTCCCCGCAAGAACCAAGCAAGAAATATCGGAAAATTCAACCCCTGACCGGCTCACCAACTTCGCTATAAGCTCATTTATTGTACCGACAACCAACGACTGTAATTTAACAAGCCCGTCCTTCTTATTGGAAAATACCATTCTTGAAATTACATCTTCGCCACAGCTAACTTGAGCATTGTAATCAGACTCCTGAGACAAAACCACACACTCATTTAAGTCTATTAAGCGAGCTCCTATGGTAGTGGTCCCAACATCAATGGCCACGGCGTAATTCTTTTTGGCGGTATCGCCCGGTTCAATCTTGACAATCTTCGCCCTCAAATCTGATTCAAGCAAAGTCACCGTAACTCGCCAATCTGCTTCCCTAAGAATCCGGGCCATGTACTTTAAAACTGAAAGGTCAGCATCTACCGCCGCTCTCAAACCATGATCTTTACTTAAAGTGCGTCTTATTCTTCGCAGGTCATCCATGTTATCACTTAGTACCGGCGGAACCATTTCGATATAGAACTTTCTAATCGGCGGATGTCTTTGCCAACTTGAAAGGTACTCTTTCCAACCACGCGCGGATAATATATGTGACTCAGGAAGCTTCTCCCTCTCAACAAACTTTCCCGGACGAGACTCGGGAGGAATCCTTACCTCTAAATCGCTCTTAATTTCAGAGAGACAAGCCAAAACATAACCCTGCTCGATTTCTTTAGTTGTCAATCTGCTTGTTGGTTTTTGCTCAACAACGCCTTTTTCGATAATTACCCGGCATTTTCCGCAAGTTCCATCTCCACCGCAAGAGGCGCTGATGCTAACTTCGGCGGCCATAGCAGCACGTAAAAGATTTTCTCCTTCTTCCACTTCAACCTGTTTATTATCCGGATAGAAAACCACCTTGTGTTTCATTTAAATACTCTTTTCTTTTTAAAATAAGCCAACTATCTTCCCGTTTTCATCTATGTCAATCTTTGTGCCGGCGGGCACAGAGGGAAGCCCAGGCATTGTCCTCATATCACCACACAGCGGGTACAAGAAACCAGCACCAATCGATGGACGAATATCCCGGACGGGTAAACGAAAGTTGCGCGGCCTTCCTTTCAATTTAGGATCGTGAGAAATTGAGAGGTGAGTCTTGGCCATACAAATCGGAAGTTTGTCCCATCCATACTCGGTATATAGCTTGATTTTCTTCTCAGCCGTAGGAGAAAAATCGACGCCATCCGCGCCATATATTTTGGTTGCAATGGCCTCAATCTTTTCTTTAACTGGAGCATCATCAGGATAGAGAAATTTAAAGTTAGACGGCTTATCGCATGCTTTGACAACCGCTTCCGCAAGCTCTTTTCCGCCCTCTCCTCCTTTGGCCCAAACTTCACTTTTAACAGCGCCTTCCGCTCCAGCGGCAAGCGCGCGCTCACGTATTAAATCTATCTCTTTGTCAGTATCAGTAGTAAACCTGTTGACCGCCACAACAACGGGCACGCCAAAGAGTTTCATGTTCTCGATGTGTTTCTCTAAATTCTCGATACCCATAGAGAGAGAATCTAAATCTTCTTGGATAAGCGCAGGGTCTAATGGTCTTCCAGCAACCACCGTAAACCTCCCGCTATGCATCTTAAGAGCACGAACGGTTGCGACAATCACAACACAGTCCGGTTTTAAGCCGCTTACGCGACATTTTATGTTCATAAACTTCTCAGCACCACAATCCGCACCGAAGCCGCTTTCCGTTACCACATAATCGGCAAGCTTCAATGCAATTTCATCTGCAATTATTGAATTGTTGCCATGCGCAATGTTTGCAAAAGGCCCGGCGTGCACAAAGCAAGGTGTATTCTCTGTGGTCTGAATCAAATTTGGCTTAACCGCCTCTTTCATAAGAGCTGTCATTGCCCCCGCACACTGTAGATCCTCAGCTGTTATGGGTTTCCCGTCATAAGTAAAAGCAACGACTATTCGCCCAAGACGTTCTCGCAAATCCTCTAAACCGCTGGTGAGAGCAAGTATTGCCATAACTTCAGAGGCAACCGTAATATCAAAACCGGCTTCCCTTGGAATTCCGTTTGCCTTTCCGCCCAACCCAATAACTATATTTCGAAGAGCCCTGTCGCTCACATCAAGAACTCTATTCCAGCTTATGGTGTTCGGATCAATATTTAACTTGTTTCTTTTGAGAATATGATTATCTATAAAGGCTGCAAGCAAATTGTTGGCGAGACCCACGGCATGAACATCGCCGGTAAAGTGGAGATTGAAATCTTCCATGGGCAAAACCTGAGAATAACCACCACCGGCCGCGCCACCCTTGATGCCAAAAACAGGGCCCAGAGAAGGTTGCCTCAAACACGTAGCCACTTTCTTCCCGATTTTATTTAAACCAAGCGAAAGCCCAATGGTAGTTACGGTCTTACCTTCTCCCAGCGGGGTTGGCGTAATAGCAGTAACATCAATGTACTTACCGTTGGGTTTACTTTTTAACTTATCTAAAACATCGAGGTTTATCTTCGCCTTATATTTACCATACAGCTCAATTTCGTCTTTTTCCAAACCTAAACCCGCAGCAATGTTCTCAATTGGCTCAAGTTTTGCTTCCTGGGCAATTTCTAAATCGGTCTTCACAATAAAACCCCTCCCCCGGTTGTTGAGATAAACGTGAACATGAATAAATTTATTTTAGTTTGACTACTCAAGAATAACAACAATTTTGCCTTCAACGATAATAATTTAAAGGTAACTGGCAAAAATAGCTAAATAACTGGCAAAATTTGAGGATTACATACCCAAGAGCAATTTTAGTTCGGAAGCCTTTCTTCGACTTACCGGAACCTCGATTTCCCCGGAAAGACGAAGGATAAAGCTTCCATGAAACATTGGCACAACTTCTTTTGCTTTGTGAATATTAACTAAGTAGCTGCGGTGAGTTCTAAAAAAACCCTTATTTACGAGACGTGATTCCAAATCTTTTAAATTAAACGAAGCGTAATATACTCCACCAACCGCATGAACAAAAACCCGTTCATTTTGCGCATGGATATAGGCTATCTTATCAATTGGTAACAATATGGTCTTCCCCTTCTCTTGCACCGGCAAAAGATCTATGCCGGTCTCTTCTCCTCTGATTTTCCTACGCTCAAGTTTTTTAAATTTCGCTTTGCGTCGAGAGATTTTATCTATAGTTTGAGCTAAGCGCCCCTCCTCAAATGGCTTAACCAGATAGTCTACGGCGTCAAGCTCAAATGCTTTTACTGCATGCTCCCCGTAAGCAGTAACGAAAACAACCATCGGTGACGATGGAAGCTCTTTAACAATCTCAGCCACTTGAAGTCCGCTTAATCCCTGCATCTGTATATCCATAAAAACCACATCATAATTTAAGGCTTTTATGAGTTTGATGGCCTCGTTTGCGTTCGTCGCCTCACCAACAACTTCAACATCTCTTATCTCTTGCAACATATACCTAAGTTCCGAGCGAGCAGGTGCTTCATCATCAACTATCAAGGCTCTAAGCTTCATCTTCTTCTCCTATCGGGATTCGCATTGTAATCTTCGTACCTTCATCTCTTACACTTAAAATATCCAATGCATGTTCTTTACCATAAAGGCTCTTTAGTCTTTCGTTCACATTACTTAAACCTATCCCCATCCCCTTGCCGAAACCCGGGGACAAGACCCTCTTCATATCTTCTGATTTGATACCTTTCCCGTTATCACACACTTGAATTACCATTTCAGAATCATAAATTTTTGTTGCTATTCTTATTTTGACGTGTCCCTCCGGTGTTCCTCCATGCTTAACCGCGTTTTCAACCAAAGGCTGAACAATCAAAGCAGGTATTTTTACTCCAAAAGTTTTTTCATCTATCTCTTTGAGCACTTGAAGATTTTTTCCAAAACGCGCTTTTTCAAGTAAGAGATACAAGCTAATGTAGTCGATTTCCTCTTCCACGGTTACTAAGTCTGATTCCCGCTCAAGCGACCGCCTGAAAAAATCAGCAAACTGGATTGTGAGCCTCCTGGCTTTTTTTGGTTCAGTTCGACACAAGCTGGCAATAGTATTTAGAATATTGAAGAGAAAGTGTGGGTTTATCTGGGCTTGTAATGCTTTGAGCTCAGCTTCGCAAGCAAGCCCCTCTTGCCTGTCAATCTCCGAGAGCTCAAGTTGAGTACTCAACAATTTAGCCAGCCCTTCGGCCAACATTATTCTACTCTCAGTCAATTTTTCTTTATTAGGATAGTAAAACTTTAAAGTACCGGCGACTTTACCCCTGAGCTCTAAAGGAACTACTATGGCCGCCCTTAAAGGACAGCTCGCAATGGGACAGCCAATTTCTTCTTTACTTTCCAAAATTCTAAACTCATTGTGACTTAAAGCCTCTTTGGTCGCCTCCGTTAAAATCGGCGATCCCGTTTTGTGGTGATCCTCCCCCACACCGGAAAAAGCCAACACTGTCGTCAGACTCGTGAGCGCCACAGCCATCGCATCGGTACTTTTTATTAATATTTTTGCAACCTCGTTGGCCGATTTTTCGTTGAGACCCATTCGAAGGTGAGGCAACGTAGCATTTGCTATCTCGAAAACCCAATGGGAATATTCGGCTTTGAGATGTTCGGGCTCACTTTTTATTGCAAAGAGTTTTAGAACCATAAATATCGCAAATGATACGAACAACCCCATCAAGATTAAGCCCCATCCTTTGGAAATTGTTCCAAAGAAGGACAAAATCCACCCAAAAATTACAGTAGCAAGCCCCGCAACCACACCCAATACTATTTTTTGGTGTTTAAATCTATTTGTATCAAAATATTTCCCGTGCTTAACAACCATGCTTTATCCTCGAATTATAAATAGTATTATTATACAATATTTCATATCTATCTGCTCGGAGGTAAATCTTGGGTATTGGGCTAAAAAATATTTTCAAATCATTTTTCAAAATCGGTTTCGGCGCTTTTGGCGGAATGATTGCCATTGCACACATTGAAGAAACGCTGGTAAAAAAGAAAAAAATAATATCGAGAAACCAATTTAATGAGGGTCTCGCTTTAGCACAAATTATGCCCGGGTCAACGAGTACATCTTTGGTCGTCTATATAGGATACAACTTAGGGGGATTGGCCGGGGCAATTATTGCTATATCGGCTTTCATCTTGCCGGCCTTCACTCTTATGATATTCCTCGCGATAGGATACCTTCACTTCCAAGAAGTTTCCTTCATAAGCTCAATTTTAAAGGGGCTGAACGCTGTAGTTGTAGCCCTAATCATAGATGCCTTGATAAATTTATCAAAATCCACAATAAAAAGAAAAAGGGAAGCGGTTATCGCCTTGTTCACCTTCTTTGCCCTTTATTTTCTAAAAACCGATTTGTTTTTGCTTATATTCCTGGCGGGAATGCTGGGTTTGATATTTTACGTGTTGGAGGAGAAGCCATGTCCACCGGCAAACAAAAGTTGAGAAAAAAGTTAAAAATTATAACGGCTGTTATCAGCTTGGTTCTTATCATTTTAGGATTCTCTACACCCTTACTGGCTAAATTAAATTTTACGTTCCTAAAGATTGGGGCCATAGTTTTTGGAAACGGCTACACCGTCATACCATTCATACAAAAAGAAGTGGTTGAGGGATGCAATTGGCTCACCCCGGCACAATTTGCAGCGGCCATCGTTTTTGCACAGGTAACTCCGGGTCCGGTGATAATCTTGGCCACTTTTGTGGGATTTCTGGTTGCGGGAATTCCGGGGGCGTTTTTTGCAACTATCTCAATGCTTTTGCCATCCGCTTTTTTAATAATCATCCTCGCCAAACAACACCAGCGAGTAAAAAATTTAAAACCTCTGCAAGCTTTTTTTGGAGGCGTAGTCGCATCAGTGATTGGAATGCTGGCTGCAATTGCCTTGAATTTTAGCAAAACAAACTTGGTTGATATTAAAACGGGGAGCATCTTTGGCGGTTCGCTTATAGCTTTGACTTGTTTCGACGTAGAACCCATCTATGTTGTTCTCCTAAGCTGCATAATCTCGTTATTTCTCTTTTGATATACTAAAAAAATGTGTGGCTTGCCCACAAGAAAAATTATTTTAACATTCCCTTTTTTTAGTTAAAATAATCTCGGCCTTTTTGATTACCTCAATTTCGAGTCTAACTCGCTTCTCGTCCCTCATTTCGCTAACTTGAGGGAAACAAAAGAATTACCTTGCACCAAGGAAATTTAAACGACCTTTATCTTGGAAGGATGTAAATTACAGAACTTTGTGGGCTTGACTCTCCGTTTTCAAAAAATTCATCCTTCCAATGTTGGTTGCTCTTACTATGCTCTATACCCCATCTGCCATCTGTTATTTGCCACCTGCCATCAGCCACCTGCAATCCGCCCCGCCAGCGGCGGGCAGGCATCATCAAACACCCTTCGCTATGCATGTTTTGTTACGGCCACCCTTCTTGGCTTGATACATTGCTTGATCCGCTCTATCAAATAAAAGCGGAGAATCCTTTATCCCCAAGGAAAAAGAGGCAATCCCCAAACTCAAAGTTATCGGAATGCGTTTTCCTTCAAAAATAAAATCAAATTCTTCCGTCTTGCTGCGTAACTTTTCCGCAACCGCAAAAGCTTCCGTTTTTGTAATTTGAGGTAAAATTATCGCAAATTCGTCCCCTCCTTGACGAGCGGGCATGTCGGCCTCGCGCAAATTCTTGAGCAATATTTTGGCAACCATTTTTAAAACCTCATCACCTCTTAGATGCCCATACGTATCGTTTATTAACTTAAATCGGTCGACATCGAAAACTATAACGGAGAGCGCTGAGCCATAGCGTTTAGCTCTATTTACTTCCCTCTCAAGGGAGTAGGTAAAACCATAATGGTTTAACAATCCAGTAAGTGTATCTCTCATGGACATTTTTTTTGCATCTTCTTTTATTCGGCTCATAAGCTTTTTTTGATAGGGAAAACATGTGCTCCAATCCGTCATTCCTTTGTAGATTGCAAGCGCATTTTCGCTACAGGTTTTATGACCACAAGCACCGCAATTGAGCTCGTCTTCTGGAGAAGAAATTTCTGCCTTTACCATCAATTCCCTTAACTCCTCTTTTGTCGGAGAAACCGTATCAACCGCTTTATTTGCAAAAGTTCTCCTCAGCCCAATTTCAGGCAAATTGGGAACTATCTCAGAAAAATCAGACCATTTAATTTTTCTTCTTTCTTTACTGTAATTTTGTTGTATTTGTTTTTTCAAAGCATACAAACTTCGTCCTCCGGCAAGCCCATTTCTCATAATAGGTCCATCAATACAGCCGTTACAGCCCAAAGCGTCCACAAAGCATGCTCGGACTTCGTTTGTATTTAAGGCTTCCGCTAGAGCCTGAACACTATCTGCTCCTCTAGCCACCTTAAAATTACGACTAATTGTATTTATTTTTTTCATAAACTGCTTAGGCAGTCCCCCCGGCAAAGAATTTACACGGGGAACTCGTTCAACCGGCTCCAGTTTTGCTCCCGTCAACGACCGAAGATCTATTTCCGAGTCTTCAAACATCTTTTTTAGTTCGGAAAAGGTTATAACTACATCAATAGCACCCTTAGCAGATTCATCCATCGCTTCGGCTCTTTGAGCAACACAAGAGGTTATATACATAGTGTGAGCTTCTTCATACAACGCCTTACAGAGACGCCCCTGCGCAATCATAGGAGATACAATCGGCGCCAGGATAGAGACGAGATCGGGAAAATACTTTTCTATAAAACTCACAACAACAGGACAGGTGGAACGAATTATCGGGAAATCCTCGTCTTGGCTCAAAATCCTCATATACTCGGCGGCTACAAGCTCTTCCCCCAAGATTGTTCCCTCAACAACATCGAAGCCAAGTTTGATAAGACCGGCAGCAATTTCGGTTGAGCCAAACGGCTGAAAAGCAACGAGATATTCAGGGGCCAAAATTGCAATAGCTTTACCTCTTTTTTTAGCAAGACGATATGCTCTTTTTGTGTTGTCTTTAAGTTTCAATGCCCCCCGAGAACAAGCTAAAACACACTCACCACAATATATACACGTTTCGTGCATAACCTCAACGTGTCCATCATTTACCTTTATGCTCTTAACAGGACAAGCACGAACACAACTATAGCACTCTTTGCATTTATCAAAACTACCTTCTACAACTTCTATGAGCTCCATAATACTTCTTTCGGCAAATTTTAATTATTTATTAATGTTTGCTGGTAACCAAAGATGCGTAAAAAATATCGTACCCCTCCCAGATTTCTGAAACCTAATCTCCGGTTAAATCAAAACCTTGAGCACAAACTGCCTTTTCTAAATCCAAGGTTCTTATTTTAAGAACGACGTTGAACTCACCCGCACTAGTATAAACAACATTTTGCGTCCTTAAATTTGCATCCATAACAGTGCAAAGCGAAACCTTGTGAGCAAGGGGAGGCGTTGCACCAAGCATGTACCCCGTAAAATCCACCACTTCTTCACGAGTTGCCAGTCTCAAATTTGATATCTTAAGAGCCTTTCTCAATTTTTTGTAACAAACCCTTTTATCCCCGGATAGAATAATTAACATGGGTTTACCGTCAGCAATGAAAAGAATTGATTTAATAACTTCGGAGAGAGAAAGGTTTAGAGCCGCTGCCATCTCTCGGGTAGATGTTACCGCACGGGAAAGAGGAACAACTTCATGAGGAATATTTTTCTCACTAAGGACATTATGAACATCTACGCTTGTCTTCATGCACTTCCCTCCCGACTACAAATAAAGGAGCGGCAAAACAAAACCGATTTTATTATACCACGAGAAAAACTTGAAAATAATAAGAGGGGCAATCCTTCTTTAACGAATGGAATGCAAGGCTCTCTCGACAGCCTCAGCGGGATTTTTAGCTAAGATAATTGTTTCGACTAATTTTCCTTTCTTGCTAAACTCCCAGGTATCTATCCCCACAATGAGCTTGCCCGTTTTTAGAGCGAGCCCAATCTCCGAAAGAGTGCCAAACGCTCCTCCGATGGCTATAATCACATCCGAAGCACCAACCACAAGGGCGTTGCGCGCCTCAGCCATTCCCGTGGGAATGGCCACGTCCACAAAAGGATTTGCATATTTTCTCGTCTTAGAGGGCAAAATGCCAACCGTTAAACCTCCGGCATCCTTGGCGCCCTTGCAAGCAGCCTCCATAACACCACCCAACCCTCCGCAAATGAGAATGGCACCTTTCTGAGCTACATTTTTCCCAACTTTATAAGCAATCTCGGCCATTTCGCTGTCACATTGCCCTGAGCCTATTACACCAATATACATTTAAGTTCCTCATACCTCCCTTATCCCAAAAAACAGTCAATCCGTCGTGCCCGGGTGACCATGTGGATGATGTTCTACATGCGGATTAACATGTACCAGAACATCGGCAACATCGTCCATGTTTTCAATTATTTTTCTTTTTACCCTCCCTGCTATATCGTGTCCTTCGGCCACGGTAATTTCGGGATCGGTCTCAATCTTTATATCTATAAGCAAAAACTGACCTGCATAGCGTGCCCTGACCTCATGAACATGCTCAACGCCCCCAACTTTTTCGGCAATCAAAGTAATCCCTCTTAAGGTGGACTCTTCCGGTAAGGTATCCATAAGCTGACGACAAGCATTCGATGTAGTGTGATAGCCAATTCTTACTATAAAAAAAGAGACGACACAAGCAGCGATGGGATCGAATACAGGATATCCCACCATAGCAGCGGATACACCTATTAAAACCGCTGATGAAGCGAAAACATCGGAACGATGATCGCACGCTTTGGCTATAATGGCCGGACTGTTTATTTTTTTGCCCACAATATGCACATAACGAAACATTCCCTCTTTAACCAAGATGGTTAAAAACGCAGCGAGCAATGCAATTAATTCGGGCTTTACGTAGGAACGGATAATAACCGAGTGAATTGCAGAGAAAAAAACAAAAATGCCCGTCCCGATGATAAATACGCCAACAAGGAGCGCGGAAATCGACTCCGCTTTCCCGTGGCCATAAGGATGCTCAATATCAACCGGCTTCTTTGCAACCTTTAAGCTGGAAATGGTCACAAGGTCGGTAAAAACATCTGCAAACGAATTTACGGCATCAGCTATAATTGCCTGGCTTCTGCCTGCAATTCCAGCAAACAACTTTATTAAAGCAAGCCCCACATTGCCCCATATCCCCAAACGTGCAGCTCGTTCAGCTATAAGAAATCTTTCTTTGCGTTGCATGCTAATCAGACCTTAAAGAAAAATCAGAGAAGATTGCGTTCCAATAAAAGCTCCGCAATTTGAACAGCATTTAAAGCAGCTCCTTTGCGCAGGTTATCCGAAACAACCCAGAGATTAAGTCCATTTTCAACCGATTTGTCCTCACGGATACGCCCAACATAGCAGGCATCCGTACCCGCTGCAAAGACGGGCATGGGATAAACACACTTTTCCGGATCATCAATTACTTTAACTCCGGGAGCATTTCCCAAAATCTTTCTGACCTCAGAGAGGGTTATCTTCTTCTCGGTTTCAATATTCACCGCTTCAGAATGCGACACTAAGATGGGAACTCGAACACAGGTTGCCGATATTCCAATTTCCGAATCTCCCATAATCTTTCGAGTTTCATTTACCATCTTCATCTCTTCTTTGGTGTAACCATTCTCAATAAAAACATCTATTTGAGGAAGAAGATTGAAGGCTATCTGATAAGGATAGACATTTGCCTCCACTTTTCTTTCTCCAGAAAGCACCCGCCCGGACTGGCTCAAAAGTTCTTCGACAGCATCTTTGCCGGTACCGGAAACAGCTTGATAAGTTGAGACAACTATCCTCTTAATCCTCGACTTATCATAAAGAGGCTTAAGAACGACAACCATCTGTATGGTGGAGCAGTTCGGATTGGCAATGATTCCACTATGAGAGTTTATGTCGTTCGGATTCACTTCAGGAACTACCAAGGGGACGTTCTCATCCATCCGAAAAGCACTGCTGTTATCTATAACTATCGCGCCCGCTTTTACGGCATGGGGAGCAAACTCTTTACTTACAGAAGCCCCGGCAGAAAACAAAGCGATGTCAACCCCTCGAAAGGAGTCTTTAGTTAACTTTTCAACCGTCACACCCGTTCTTTTGAAAGTTAGGCGACGGCCGGCAGACTTGGCTGAGGCAAGTAATTTAAGTTTATTTATAGGGAAATCCCTCTGCTCAAGCACCTTGCGCATCTCTTTGCCCACCACACCGGTAGCCCCCACTATCGCGACGTTATATTCTTTCACTTTTACTTACCCCCGATTTAGTTATTGGCCCTTCTCAAATTATCATTCTCCATTTTTCATTTAACTATACCCTTTATCCATTACCCTTATTTTGCCATCTGCCATAAGCTGCTTTGCAGCTAATTGTAAAATGCAAATTGCAAATATTAAATTGCAAAATTGTTTTCCTTTTTGGTTTTAAAACTTTAAAATCTCCAATTTCCCTGCCTGCCGGCAGTCGGAAGTTATCTGGTTCCTTAGTTTCTTGGCTACGTGGCTACTTGGTTTCTAAGTCGCTATGTCACTATGTTGCCAGCTTCTCGTTACCCTATACTCATTACCCTCTATTACTGCCCAGGCCAAACTTATCGTGCAATGCTCTCACGGCCACACCAACATCTTTTTCATCGATAACACACGATATTTTTATCGAAGATGTGCTTATCATCTCAATGTTTATATTGTTTCCAGCCAAAGCTGAGAACATATCGGCAGCAACCCCGGGGTGGGTTATCATACCCGCCCCAATCAAGGAAATTTTTGCGATATTTTCATCACACAGAGAGCCCCTGGCTCCAAGCTCAACAACTATCTTGTCAACCACATCTTTGGCTTTAATCAAATCATCTTTCGTCACGGTAAAGGATATATCCGTAAAACCCTTTTCGCTAACGTTTTGGATAATCATATCGACATTTGCATTGGCATCAGATAGAGCTCTAAAAACCCTCGCTGCGATACCCGGTTTATCCGGCACACCTAAAATTGTAATCTTAGCTTCATCGATGTCGTGTGTAACTCCTCTTATTACAGCTTTTTCCATTACTTTATCAGCCTCCTTAATCAGCGTCCCCGGCTCTTCCGAAAAACTCGATCTAACATGGATGTAAACACCATAATTTTGACCAAATTCCACGGATCTTACTTGCAAAACCTTGGCACCGGTCGCTGCCATCTCCAACATTTCATCGAAAGATATCTCGTCAATTTTCTTGGCATCGGAAACCATACGAGGATCAGCGGTGTAGACCCCGTCAACATCGGTATAAATTTCACAGACATCCGCCTTTAGTTTTGCGGCAAGAGCAACAGCTGTAGTATCAGAACCGCCCCTGCCCAAAGTGGTTATATCGTTGTCTATGGTAACCCCCTGGAAGCCAGCGACAATGACTACTTTGTCTTTTTTAATCTCTTCCATAATACGTTTGGAACGAACGTCTAAAATCTTTGCTTTAGTGTGAACTGCGTCGGTCACGATACCAACCTGTTGGCCGGTAAAGGATATAGCTTCGTATCCCAAAGAATAAATGGCCATACCGAGAAGCGCAACCGATACTTGCTCTCCCGTTGCCAAAAGCATATCCAGTTCTCTTTCGGGAGGTGAGGGGGTTATCTCGTGAGCCATCTTTAAAAGATTATCAGTGGTATCACCCAAAGCAGAAACGACAACAATCACGGAGTTTCCCTGATTCTTGGTTTTAACTATGCGCTTAGCCACATTTTTTATCCGTTCGGCGTTGGCAATGGAGCTTCCACCGTACTTTTGAACAATTATACCCAAAAAAACATCCCTCATTTAGACTTACCCTATTTTAACAGCCAAATATTTAGGGAGCAAGCTAACTTTCACCTGACAGACAATCAAAAGAATGGTGGTTTGCAACAAGTTTGAGCCTATCGCTTAGGTTACCGAGACTAACCGATAGAAAATTGCTTAAAAGATGCTCGCCGGTCATCTGTTTGATTAGAGAAGTTAAGGCCGAAAGAAATTTCTTATAAACTTTTATCTCTTCATCAAAAGACACGTGGTCATCTTCTGCAATTTCAACTCTGCCATTATTAATTTTCAAATTGAGCTCTTCTCTTAATACAAGCTTTTTAATTTCAATGTCTAGATTTCGCATCATCTTCTGTCCGCCTATCTTGGCATATTGTTCCAATAAAGAATTAGCAATGTTTAAAAAAGTTTCCCTTACCGCTCGCTTTTCGGCCTCTTTGCCCGCCAACAAGTCTTTATATAAATCATCATTAGAAAAAATTTTAATTTTGCCTTTCTCAAAAACCGAAAGAAAAGCCTTCGCTACATCCGGGCTAAACTGAGAACCCGACCCACTTTTTACCTCCTCCATAGCCTCAACAGCCATTTTGGCTTTATGATAAGGCCTATCTGATACCATTGCTTCAAAGCTATCGGCCACCGTAAGAATTCGAGCACCCAATGGTATTTCATCACCTGCTAATCCGCCAGGGTAGCCCAAGCCATCATAACGTTCGTGGTGATGACGCACAAGGGATACAATGTCCCAAGGAAATTCAATCGGAGATAGTATATTAGCTCCGATTAAAGAATGTGTTTGCATAATTATCATCTCATCAAAAGTAAACTTGCCCGGCTTAAGAAGTATCTTCTCGCTGATGCCAATTTTCCCGATATCATGTAACGTCGCCGCCACCCGGATTCTTTCCTTTTCAAAATCACTCAATCTCATCTCTTCAGCAACCACAACTGCGTAATCTGTAACCCTTTCCGAATGACCTCGAGTGTACATATCCTTAGCATCCACCGCCTCAGCCAGAGCGCTTATAACGCCAAAGAAATTGTTTTTAATTCCTTGGTAAAACCTTGAATTTTCGAGAGCCATCGCTGCTTCGTTTGCCATTGCTACAAGGAGTTCAAGGTCATCTTGGTCAAAAGTTTCACTGCCAATTTTGTTTGTCACATTAAGCACGCCGATTATCTTGCCCTTTACTTTTAAGGGGGCAACAATTGCATCTTTTACCTCTTCCTTTGCATAAATTGGTTTAAAACGAGGATCATTTATCCCATCGATAAGAAGAAGTGGCTCACCTCTTTTGGCCACCCAACCGGCGATTCCATCTCCCAATTTAAGCTTCGTACTTTTTATAACCTCCTCGCTTAAATCATGTGCCGCTTTGACAACCAACTCGCCCTTTTTCTCATCAAGCATCATCAAGGAGGCCCTCTCGGCTCCCATAATGCTAGTAGCCGCATCCAAAATTGTTTTCGAAAGTTTCCTTTCGTTAAGGGAAGAGCCAAGCGCTCTTCCCACACTTGTAACGCAGGCTTTTGCTTGACGCTGGGAAGCGTCAAGCTGACTTATTAATGAAGAAAGTTTCTCGGTCATCATATTGCACGTTTCAAACAACTCGCCGAACTCATCCTTGGATAAAATTTTTGCCCTCTTTTTGAAGTCGCCTTTTGCCACCTGTTGAGCGGTACCCCTTAGAATATCAATTGGACGATATACAAACTTTGATAAAGCTACCCAGTACAAAAGAAAACTCACTAAAGTAGCTACAAATGCCAGCAATAAATTTCGCAAATAAACTGCATCTATGGCTTTAGCTAACTCGCTGAGGTTAGAATATATGTGAATAGCTCCCAGCAATTTTCCTTCGCCAAAAAGTGGCATCACAATCTCTTGAGCCCTGGGCCTTCTGTCGAAAAAACTAAAGGACTCAACTATTTCGCCTTCTTCTTCCCCTTTAGTTCTAAAAGCCCAAACATGTTCGATAACTTTTCTATCTTTTATAGCGTAAACTAAGCATTCATCTTCATCTTGCTTACCTGTCTCTTCGGAATCAAGAGAGGTAAGTATTTTCCCATCCCGGCCGACCACCCGAAAAAAAACAAAATCTTGATTAAAAGAATCAATGAAATTAATTAAGTGTCTCTTCTCGGAAGAGGAAAGCTCCTCATCTTTGAGAAAATCCTCAGTATGATGCTTAATAGAATTTGCGATAATAAGATTTTTCTCTTTTACATCTTTCAGCCAGCTATTTTTTTGCCATTGTATTGAAAAATAAGTTAGGGTAGCAGTAAGCATAAAAATTAATCCCGCCATCACCAAACCGAGCTTCCAGCGCAGCTTTAATTTAAGCATATTTACCTCTAATGTATTTACACCATAGTTTATTTATCGGCAATTTCTCAAAAAAAATAAGCTGTGCAGGGGATTTCTTTTTTATAAAACAAAACCCCCGACATTTAGTACGGGGGTTTTGTTAATGTTTTTATTAATTTATACGTGTAACTTATACTTCCCCGCAAAGCTTAAGAAGCCGTTCCCAATCTTTGTCCACTTTTTCCTGAAGTTCCTCAAGAAGATGCTCGTTTTCAGGTTTAAAGAGATGTTTAAATCTCCCTTGAGTCTTAAACCATTCAACCAAGGGCTTTTTCTCTTTAGGTTTATAGGTTAGCTTCCACTCACCATTTTCAACCTCGTATAGAGGCCAAAAACAAGTCTCCACGGCAAGCTTTGCAATTCGAAGAGTTTGGTCGGAAGGATGACGCCATCCGCGCGGGCAAGGGGCAATCACATTTAAAAATGCCGGACCATCAGCTTCAAAAGCCTTTGTTGATTTCCTTACTAAATCCTTCCAAAAAGCGGGAGATGCCTGAGCTACATAAGGAATATCGTGCGCAGCAATACAAGCGGTCAAATTTTTGCGATTTTGCTTCTTGCCCGGTTGAACCTTTCCTACCTCAGAAGTAGTGGTCCATGCCCCCCTTGGGGTTGCACTTGAACGTTGAATACCCGTGTTCATGTAAGCACCGTTGTCATAGCATACATAAACTATATTGTGACCGCGCTCTATCACCCCCGAAAGGGATTGAAAACCGATATCGTAAGTCCCTCCGTCGCCGCCAAAGGCGATAAACTTTATCTCTTTATCCAGTTTTCCCCGACGTTTTAGCGACCGATAAGCGGCCTCTACGCCACCAATTGTCGCACCTGCATTTTCAAAAGCAGAGTGAATATATGGTGCATCCCATGCAGTTGAAGGATATATTGTGGTTGACACTTCAAGACACCCGGTGGCGCAAGCAACGACTACCGGTTCATCTGTTCCCATAAGAATTTGCCTTGCCACAATTGGCGCCCCACAACCCGCACAGAGCCTATGCCCGCAAGTGAGTTTTTCTTTCTTTGCCGCCAAGTCTTTTATCTTCATGTTAATACCTCCACTTCTTTAAGCCCAAGGTAATCAAAAGTCTTCTTAACTTTTCCGGTCTTTGCAACATCCATTAATACATCAAATGCTCTCTTTGCATCCTGTAACGTATACTCCCTACCTCCAAGACCGTATATAAAATTAATCACCTTTGGTCTAACCTCTAAATCAAAAAGAGTGGCTTTAACTTCACTAAAGAGTGGCCCGACTGACCCAAAAGATAGTGCTCTATCCAGAACAGCCACCGCTTTTAAGTGTTTTAGAGCGTTGACAAGCTCTTCTGCCGGGAAAGGTCTGAAAACTCTGAGCTTAAGTAATCCCACCGGAACCCCTTTGGCTCGAAGCTCGTCTACCACGTGTCTCGTGGTGCCAGCCGAGGAATTCAACGTAACGATGGCAACCTCCGCATCATCTAACATATACTCCTCGAAGAATCCATATTTTCTGCCGGAAATTTTGGCAAATTCATCGGCCACCTCTAAAATAACGCTCTTTGCTCTTTCCATTGCATCGGCCTGATTTTTTTTGTGCTCCATAAAAAAACCTCCGAGACCGTCAAACGGCCCGTAGGTTACAGGGTTATCAATATCTAAGAGAGGCATAAATGGTTCGCGCTCTCCAACAAAATTCTTAACCTTCTCATCTTCGATAAACTCGGCCTTCTGAATCCCGTGGCTTATAATAAAGCCATCCATATTTACCATCACAGGAAGCAAAACCTTCCTGTTTTCAGCGATACGTATCGCTTGGATAGTATTATCATACGCCTCTTGAGCATCCTCGGAATAAAGCTGTATCCAGCTCGTGTCTCTTGCTCCCATGCTATCGCTGTGGTCACAGTGAATGTTAATTGGAGCACTCAAAGCCCTGTTGACGTTAAACATCGCAATTGGAAGCCTCATCCCGGATGCAATATAGAGCATCTCATGCATCAAGGCTAACCCCTGAGAAGAAGTCGCCGTCATGACGCGAGCCCCCGCAGCAGAAGCGCCTATACAGTTGCTCATGGATGAATGTTCGCTTTCCACGGTCACACACTCCGTATCAACCAAACCATTGGCGGCAAACTTTGAAAAACCCTCAACGATGGCAGTTTGGGGAGTTATGGGATAAATACTAAGGATATCTGGATTTATTTGCCTCATCGCTTCAGCTACAGCTCCATTGCCCGTCGTGGCCACAATTCTTTTTTTGCTCATAATCTTCACCTACCCTTCCACCATTTTAATCACGTCGAAAGGGCACTCCGTGGCGCAAATTCCGCACCCTTTGCAATAATCCATATCAATCCCTCTCACCTTACCGTCTTTTACTAAAATCGCGCCTTCAGGACAAGATATCCAACAAATTAAACACTGCTTGCATTTTTCTTCATTCCACTTAGGAGCTTTCGAGCGCCAGCCACCTGTTTTATACTCCCTCGCTGTACCGCTTTTAGGAATAATTGCACCTGGCATAAGTTTGTTTGCCTGCCAATCTTTCATTCGCCCCTCACCCTCTCATAGGCTCGCCTAATCGCTTCTATATTCCCTTCGAGAATCTTTTGATTAAACTTTTTGCCAAAAGTCTTAGCAAAATGACTGGTCACATCCTCAAGAGGAGCCATACCTGTAATTTTTATAAGCGCACCGATCATTGGAGTATTGGGGATTGGTCTGCCCAATGTATCTATTGCAATTGAAGTTGCATTGATGGCGTAGACCTTTCCTTTTTTTATGCCCAGTCTTTTTCTTACATCTGTAGGATCATCATCAGTATTTACCAAAATTACGCCATCATCCGATAGCCCTTTAGCAACCTTAACAACATCCAACAAGGTTTCATCTAAAACCACAACTATATCGGGATTTTTGACTCCACAGTAAATACTGATTGGAGCGGATGATATTCTTGTAAAGGCCTTAATGGGGGCTCCCATTCTTTCTGGGCCATATTCTGGAAAAGCCTGGATGTCTTTCCCGCTGGCAAGTGCCACTTCTGCCAAAAACTTAGCGGCCGTAACCGCACCTTGGCCTCCACGCGCATGCCACCGAATTTCGGTACATTTCTCCACTTCTGCACCCCTTTCTCTCTTTTTAAGACAACAAAAAAAATATACTCCAAACAAAAGAAAAAAACCGTTGATTTTCAATAAGTGGTCAGTTTACGGCAATCAACGGTTAATTTTTCAACCCGTTTGGTTTACATTTCCCTTCTTCCTTCTAACGCCTTGCCGAGAGTAACCTCATCCGCATATTCTAAATCTCCCCCAACCGGCAAGCCACTCGCTATTCTGGTAACCATAATTCCAAGCGGCTTAACCAGTCTAGCAATATACATCGCTGTAGCTTCGCCTTCAATGTTGGGATTTGTCGCAAGGATTATTTCTCTAACCTTATCATCTTTAAGACGATCTAAAAGTTCCTTTATTCTCAAATCGCCGGGGCCAATCCCATCAATAGGGGAAACAACACCTTCCAGAACGTGATAGCGTCCCCTATAGTTACCCGCCCTCTCCAGAGCAATAATGTCACGCGGTTCCCCAACCACACAGAGCAACGAATCATCTCTGTTGGTGTCGCGGCACAATTCACACACATCCCCTTCGGTAATATTGAAACAAATCTTGCAAAACTTTATCTTGTTTTTAACATCAACAATAGCATCAGATAATTTTTTGGCCTCCTCCGGAGAAACTTTTAAAAGATGAAAAGCCAATCTTTGAGCAGATTTAGGACCAATGCTCGGAAGTTTTGTTAGCTCCTCAATTAAAACCGCAACAGGTGCTGCGTAATACACAAAATCACTCCTTTGGCTGTTGGCCATTAGTCATTTAGTCGGTAGTCTCTTAGTGGGGAGTTATCTGGTTCTTTAGTTTCTTGGCTACGTGGCTACGTGGTTTCTAAGTCGCTATGTTGCTATGTCGCCAGCTCTCTTCCCCTTTTACCCATCACCCTTATTTGCTATTCGCTGTCCGCAATACTACATCAGGCCGGGTATCCCCATGCCACCAGTAACACTATTAAGTCTTTGTGCAGCCAAATCCCTGCTCTGCTGAAGAGCCTCATTGGCAGCGGCAAGGACTAAATCTTGAAGCATGCCTACATCATCGGAGTCCACAACCTCGGAGTCGATCTTTACCTCAAGCAATTCTTGCTTTCCGTTCGCAACAACTTTAACAGCGCCACCTCCTGCACTTGCTTCAATCCGTTCACCGGCCAACTCTTCTTGAATTTTAGCCATTTCTTGCTGCATCTTTTTAGCCTGCTTCATCAACTTACCAACATCCATAAATACATCTCTCCTTCGTTAAATTGGGATATTCTAAAAAATTGCTAACTTCTTAATGCTCGCCCGGACTATTTTCTTCAGTTATCTCCGCATCAAAATCTCGCTGTAACAAATCAACGATTTTCTCTCTATCCAATATTTCGTCGTCATCTTTTTTCTCTTCTTTTTGAATCGACGGACCGGGCGTACCGCCTTCCTCCAAAACACACTTTATTTTAGCCTTAAACCCCAAGACTTCTTCTAAAGACTTCCTTACAAACTCAAGGTTCTGAGATTTTTCAATCTCACCCTTGTGAAACCCCGCTCTCCGATTAAACTTAAGCACCAAGTTCGACTCCTCAACCTCAGCAGATTTACACTCGAGCAACAAGGCGTAAGTGGATATTTTCTTTTCCTTAACTTTGTTTAATATAACCGGCCAAGCACGCTTAACTTTGTCTGTGTTTATCAAGCTGCCATTCCCGCTTGGGCTTGGGCTTGGGCTTTTAACTTCCCCGTCCTCCATCTTTTTTTTCTCGCTTTTCGGTTTCGTGCCATCGCCCCTCGGTTTTTCACCTTGTTTTTTCTCTTCGTGCTTCAACTTTTCAGGTTTTTCTTTAGCATTGGAAGTAACTTTCGGGGTTCTCGTCTTCTCCTCCATTATAATTCGGTCAGTAACTTGTCCGCCTTTTAGATTCCCCGTTTCTTTTTTAATTGTCTTTGATTTCCGATCCACAATTATCCTCTCAAGCTCTTCAACCCGGCAAAGCAATCCTTCTAAAGATGAATCCATTTCAGGCCTTGTGAGTTTCATTAAAGTCATCTCCAACGCCAACCTTGCATCAGGGTCCCAGCGCATCTGACTGTGGGCAACACTTAAAACATCCAAAAACCGCATTAACCCAGATTCTTGGAAACAAGCTGCCTGAGCTCCCATTTTCGCAAAAACTTCAGGTGTTACGTTAACTATCTCGTTTGCCTCATTGGCGTTCTTTATAATAAAAAGAGCGCGAACGTATTCAATTAAATCTTTAGTAAACTGCCTTGGGTCCCTACCGTTTTCAACTAACCTCTCGACAAATTCAAAGATAGCGGTGGCGTCCCTCTTGAGCAAAATTTCTACGGTCTCAAAAAGGAGTTCTGCGTGACTCATACCCAATAAAGAAACTACATCGTCGACTTTTATCTCTTTACCTGTAAAAGAAGATAGCTGGTCCATCATTCCCAGAGCATCACGCAAACTACCCTGAGCATGTCTGGCAATCAGCGGTAAAGCCCTTTCTTCAACATTAATACCTTCGGTTTTAGCCACCTGCAACAACCTTACTACCATATCAGATGTATGGATTATCTTGAAGTCAAAACGCTGACAGCGAGAAAGAATCGTAGGCAAAACTTTGTGCGGCTCGGTTGTAGCTAAAACAAAAATCACGTGGGGAGGAGGTTCTTCCAGCGTTTTAAGAAGCGCGTTGAAGGCTTCACGAGTAAGCATGTGCACTTCGTCAATTATATAAACCTTTACCCTGCCATCTGCGGGCAAAAAATGGATCTTTTCTCTTAGATTGCGAATTTCATCAATTCCCCGATTGGAAGCGGCGTCTATCTCAAAAACATCGACAAAACTTCCACTATTAATTTGAAGGCAAGCGTTGCACTTGTTACAGGGAATTGGCGTGGGGCCCTTTTCACAATTAAGCGCCTTAGCTAAAATTTTAGCGACGCTTGTCTTTCCTGTTCCCCTCGGACCGCAAAAAAGGTAGGCATGAGATATCATATTTCGCTTCAACGCATTAGATAACGTGTGCGTGATATGGTCCTGACCAACCACTTCTTCAAAAGTCTGAGGACGATATTTTCTATAAAGAGAAACGTAAGACACTAAATCTTACACCACCTGAAAGAGGATATTTTATCAAAAGATAGCACAAATAAAACAAAATTTCACCAATCACATAAAGCAAACTACTCGAGTGGCATGAAAAAGATAAATAGGAGTGCTGCAAGCAATGCCGTTAACCCACCATAAACAAAAGGCGCCGATGGCCCCACGTATGTCCAGAGCAACCCGGCAATTAAACTAGCCGCAAGTGTTACCAACCCCACCGCTGTATGATAAAGGCCGAGCGCCATACCCCTGTTCTCCGGCTCTGCCATATCAGTTACCAAAGCCCGGCTCACACCCTCTGTGGCTGCAATATACACACCGTATATGGCAAAAAGCGGCCAAATGTAAACGGATTTAGATACAAGAGCGAGGGCAAAATAGACCATCGAAAAGATAAGAAACCCGCCAACCATTAGTTTTTTTCTTCCCACCCTATCAGAAAGAATACCGGCCGGCATCGAAAAAGATGCGTAAACCACATTGTAAAGAACGTAGGCTAAAACAACCAAGGTAGCCGAAAGTCCCAGATTTTTCGCTCTTAAAATCAGAAAAACATCGCTGGAGTTGCCAAGCCCAAAAACAACCACAATTAAAAGAAGTATTTTAAAATTCTCGTCAAAGCCGGCCAAGCTTAAACGAGGAGCTTCTTTTGAGCCAAAAGTTTGTCTTTTTTTCTCTTTCACAAAGAAAGAGAGAAGAGCAACACCTAAGACAGCCGGAAAGAAAGAAAGCAAAAAAATCAATCGATACTGCTCTTTCAAGACGACCATCAAAACAAGAGCAACCAAAGGGCCGATAACCGCCCCCGTAGAATCCATCGCCCTATGCAAACCAAAGGCTTTACCGCGACTTCCCGAATCGGTCTCATCGGCAATGAGGGCATCCCTCGCTGAGGTTCTAACTCCTTTGCCCAAACGATCCACAAAGCGAGCCGTTAAAACCGTGGGCCAGACGAAAGCCACGCTTAAAAGTAACTTCCCCAGAGCGGAAAGAGAATACCCTCCCAGCACAAACGGTTTTCTCTTCTCAAACCTGTCCGAAAGCCAGCCGGAAAAGGTTTTTAAAATGCTCGCGGTGCTTTCGGCAACCCCTTCAATTAAGCCAACGACGGCAACGGGAGCGCCCAAAACACTGGTCAGAAAGATGGGGATAAGAGGATATATCATCTCGCTGCTTATATCGGTAAAGAGGCTTACCAGCCCCAAGACAAAGACGTTCTTTTTTATCCCGGGAACTAAAAAATCATTCTGCCTTTTCTCCACACAATCTCCTTTATGCTAAACAAAAAATTAAATTAATTATACGAGAAAAACCAACTGGGCGCCAAAGAAATATTGGACAGGATCCGTTTAAAAGAGGAAAATTATAATGGATTGGACTCTGTTTTTGACGTTCTTTTAAAATATCAAAATTAAAGACCCGACGCCCTTGTTTTACCTGCTTTCTTGTCGCTCCACTCAATTATCCGCTCAATGGATAACCCCATAATGACCACAAAAATAATGGTCAGAATAAGTCTTGCTACCATAAACTTCGGGCCAAGAAATTGGAGCTCCATCATCTCTTGGGGAATCTTTATGCATGCCCACGCGGAAAGAAAAATAATGATGTTGGAGGTGCGAGCGCCTTTTTTGATTAAGACTGAAGCCACAGGAAAAGCCACGTAGAGGGAACCCGTTGGTAACGCGCCAAAGAATATCGCAAGTGAAATACCTTTTATCCCCGACGTTTTCCCCAAATATTTTACGACCATTTCTTTTGAAACCCACACCGAAAAAAGTCCCATTAATATCATTACGGCGGGAAGTATCGTGCCCATTTCAATGAAAAAATCCCACGATATTTTAAGTACCGCCTCTTGCCTCGCGGGAAAAATTGATAACAGAATTATCGCAATAATCAAGGTAACTAACAGAGGGGCTATATCCTTTATTATCCCTTTGCGGGGCTTTTCTCTCACATTATTCTTCATAGCATCATCCCCATGATGAGAGCAATAATAATTGCGAAGATAAAGCTTACCCCGTTTCTGAGAAGGGCCATTTTCTTTCCCAACTCTTTTATCTCCAATGGCAGCGTTACCGTTCCAATCATTGTCAATGTGGTAATGAAAGCGGCAACCGCGGCAACCGATGCTCCGCCTTTAAGAAGAGACGCAGCCAACGGAAACGCAATCAAGGCAGGGATATGTAAGATTGCTCCTACTGATGCAATAAGAATCACTCCGCCAAATCCCGCTTGCTCACCCATAGTTTTAGAGATTAAATCCAGCGGCACGAAACCCAAAAGCAAACCTATAAAAATTATAATAATAAGAACGATGGGAAGAATGCGGAAGAATGATTTTACTGCCACGAGCAGCGATTGTTTTGTTTTCGCCCTGTCTTTAATCAAAGAAATGACTAAGCAACTGAGAGCAAAAATATTTACAAAGATAGCAGCTGAGCTCATTTATAAACCTCCGTCTTTATTTCGTAATCCCTGATTTTGCCTGTGGTTTGGAGTATAAAGGGTTGGGGGGTTAAAATCATGTTTCATTCTTTCCGGTGGCCATTTTAACAGTTCTACTTATCGTGGCATAATACATGTCCAATTATTCAAAACACACTCTTACTCATACCTTAAGGCTTCAATCGGGTCTAGCTTTGAGGCCTTAAAAGCGGGGTAAACTCCGAAAAATATGCCAACGGCAAACGAGAACAAGAAAGCCAAGACAATAGACCAGAAAGTGATGCTGCTCGGCAAGAACTGCCCAAGCACCACTGAGCCAACAGCTCCAAAAATGATCCCGAGCACGCCACCTACAACACTTAAAGTTATGGCCTCAATAACAAATTGAGACAGAATATCAAATGTCCTGGCGCCGACGGCCTTACGAATGCCAATCTCCCTTGTCCGCTCCGTTACCGAGACGAGCATTATGTTCATAATCCCTATACCGCCAACAAGAAGCGAGATGCCCGCGATACCTCCTAACATCAGAGTGAGCGTTCCCATCATCGACTGAAAAGTTGCCAAAAGCTCATCCTGCGCAAGAATAGTAAAGTCGTTCTCCTCAAGCTTTTTTGATAGCACCCGTTCCGTCTCTTTTATGGCCAAATCCATATCTTCTTGTCTCTCAGCTTGAACCAAAATTAAACTAACGTTTTTCGTACCTAAAATCCTTTGGGCAACGGTTACGGGAATAAAAACTTGATTATCCATGTCTATTCCCATACCTCCCGCACCTTTTTTGCTCATGACTCCAATTACAGTAAACTTTCGCCCGCTAATGGTAATCTTCTCCCCGATGGGATCACGAAAGCCAAAGAAGTCTTCCGCAACAGTTTGACCTATCGTGCAGACCCTCTTTAAACCTTCGACATCAGTTTCGGCAAAAAATCTTCCTTTTTCCACAGAAGAGTTTCTTGCAATAGGATATTCTGGCGTCGTGCCCATCAAATCGGCCGTCCTTGAAAGGTTGCCGTATTTAACAGAGGCTACTCCACTTATGGTTGGAAGCACGTATTTAACGTGTTGCGCCCCGTTTTTAATATCTTCAACATGCTCAAGCTCAAGTTTGTTGGTCATCCCCATTGGGCCGCCCGAGTGCCCACCGCCGGGTTGCATCTCGATTTTCCCGGGCATGACCATAGTTATATTTGAACCAAGCCCCATAATTTGGCCGGAGATATCCGCCTGAACACCGCTTCCAATTGAAACCAAAAGTATGACGGCCGAGACACCTATGATCATACCCAACATTGTTAGTATAGAACGCATCTTGTTGGCTAATAAGCTATCTATTGCGACTCTAAAACTTTCAAGAATGTTCATTATTCTCTTCCTTCTCGTCAATTTTAGCCAGGATCTCTTTGGCTTTTTTTCTGTTGGAAACCGCTCTATCGGCAACTATCTTTCCGTCCAAAATCTGAATGATTCTTTGAGCGTGTTCAGCAACATAGAGCTCGTGAGTAACTAAAATTACCGTTCTTCCTTCGCTGTGTAATTTTTGCAAAATCGCCATTACCTCAGCTCCGGCTTTTGAATCAAGATTTCCCGTGGGTTCATCGGCAAGTATTATGGCGGGCTCATTTACCAACGCGCGAGCAATCGCAACCCTCTGTTGCTGCCCACCCGAAAGCTGCGTAGGTCTATGGTAAAGCCGGTCGCCAAGCCCAACCGCCTCTAACATCTCTTTGGCCTTCTTTGTTCTCTCCTTTAAGCCGATACCGGAATAAACCATGGGAAGCTCAACATTTGCTATCGCCGTTGCCCTGGGAAGCAAATTGAAAGACTGAAACACGAAGCCAATCTTTTTGTTTCTAAGCACAGCGAGCTCGTTTTCGTTTAAATTAATTGTATCCTGACCTTCAATTTTAACATTCCCGGAGGTTGGCTTATCGAGGCAGCCGATTAAATGCATAAGCGTGGACTTTCCAGAGCCCGACGTACCCATTATAGATACAGATTCGCCCGATTTTATGGAGAATGAAACTCCCCCAAGCGCGGGAACCTCAATGTCCTCTATCTTATAGATTTTCTTTAAATCTTTTGTCTCTATCAACATAAGGTTAATCAACTGCCTTTACCTTCGAAATCTTGCAAACAGTCCGCGCTTATTCATCTTCAGCCATCTGTACTTTATCGCCATCTTTTAATTTAGCGACTTCCGAGATGATAACCTGGTCACCAATTCTTACACCTCTTCTTATCTCAACACGCGTTTCATCGGAAAGACCGACTTCGACTTCCCGCTCCTTGACAATGCTATCCCTTAAGATAAAAACAACATCTTTGTCTTCCTTTTCCAAGACCGCCTCTATCGGCACCGTGACAACATTGTTCTTTGTGGTCTCTATGACATCGGCGCTGCCGTTCATACCGATTTTTAAATCAAGAGATGACTGCTCAAGCTCGATTTCAATGGGAAAAACCGTAGCCCCCGTTGTCGTAACCGAAGATACGGAACCAATCTTTACAGCTTTTCCTTTGATGAGCTTATTTGGATATGCGTCAATTACAACCTCGGCCTCTTGCCCTATTTCTATCCTTCCGACATCGGTTTCGTCCACATTTGCAACAAAATTCATCTTGCTCAAATCCGCTATAGTAAAAAGAACTTGTCCTTGTTGAACGGCGCTTCCTTTGGTAAGTCCCCCACCTTGGCCCATCGTTCCCGAAGTCGATGTCGAATAAATAAGAATTCCATCGATTGGAGCCGTTATTTTTACATTTGCAAGGTTCTTTTTGGCAATCCCGTAAGCCATCTCGGCTTGTTCAACCTGGGCTTCGGCCGCATCCAACTCCTCATCGGAGGTTCGTGGAATCGAATCCAGTTTTTCCAGATTTGCCTTAGCAGAAAGATACGCGGCATAAGCTTGCTTCTCCGCAAAGCTTAATTGCTCCTCATCCAATTCAAGAATCACATCGTTCTTCTTTACTTTGGAGCCATTCCTAAAGGAAAGTGCCTTAATTATGCCACTTACATCTGCCGCAACCTCTTTTTGATTTCTCGCTTCGAGCTCTCCCGATGCGGAAACAACAATGGAGATGGTCCCTTTCGTTGCTTTTGCCGTCTTTGCTTCAATTGCCCCATTTCTAAAAAAGAAAAATCCGGCCAACGCAATTAAAATAACCGAAACAAAAATAATTATCCAAGTCTTTTTCTTCATCTTAATCCTCCCCGTGATCTCTTAAACCAGCTACAATAACAGGTAAAATCCTTTGGAAAATCACAAATAAATCTTCAAAGTCCTTTTCATCCACTTTTTCAAGCAAAGATGTAAGTCTTCCCCATCGTTTCTCCTGCACCTTTACAATGATATTCTTCCCCTTATCGGTTAGATAAATGCGAACGACCCTTCTGTCTTTTCCATCACGCTTACGCTCAAGATAATCATCACGAACAAGTCTATCCACTATTCCGGTGGCAGTCCCGAAGTTTAAAGAGAGCGCTTTTGCAAGGTCACTCATCTTGCAACTCCCTTTTGTGTCAACCATCATCATGACAAAAAATTGAGGCATAGTTAATCCCACTTCAACAGCCAAAACTTTTTCTTTTCCTCTAAAACCATGAAAAAAACTTGTTAAAAGAGTATCTATTTTTTTCGCATAAATTTCAGCGTGTTTTCTATCCATTTCCCCTCATTAATTTGTATTACAAATATTTTATATTACAAATTATATTTCTTTAAAGAAGTACTGTCAAGAGAAATAAAGCTAGGGTGATGGGTATAGGGTAAAGGTAAATGAAAAATGGAGAGTGAAAAAATAAAAACTAGAATTTAAAATTAAAAATGTCTTAAAAGATTTTCATAACACCAGCATCTAAACCTTTTCATTTTTCTATATAGTTCTACTTGCCTGCCGGTAGGCACGGCATTTTTATATTTTATTTCTTAATTTGAACTCACTTCCGACTATCAACTCTCGACTACCAACTAAATGACCGTGCACCCACCTTTGACATTAAACTATAAGCGAAATCCCGATAGTTAACTCCAGTTAGGTGAACCTGCGGCACCCGGTAGTTCTTGCTTACCGCTGCTTCCTTCCGAACCTGACGGGGTTCACAAGCTGCCGTCGCACAGGACCCAACCTTCAACATCACTTTTCAAGATTTCATTCTTATAGCCAATGCCTCCGGAGGGAATTCAGTCCCGCTATAGCGGATTGCGGATACAGGGCACCGCTGACTCCCCACCTAGCACGGTCAAAGAAATTATAGCATCTTTTGTTCTTATAATTAAATCAGATGGTAGGGAGGGATTGTCTTCGACTCCTTTTATGCAAAATGATTTACCATGAGCGAGCGAAGCAAGTCGAATGGCGGAGAGGGAGGGATTCGAACCCTCGTGACAGCTATAAACCGCCAACGCGATTTCCAGTCGCGCGCACTAGGCCGAACTATGCGACCCCTCCATAACAGTTATTAGTCGGTAGTTGTTAGTTCATAGTTTAAAAGACTTTAGAGCTTAAAAGGTAAAGATTTTGAGCCTATCTGTCAACTCTTGGTTATATCTTATCACGTGATTGGCGTTTCATTTTTATGTAGCCTGCCACGTGACCCCGTAAAGCTTTACACCACGGGGTTTTACGTGGCGGAGAGGGAGGGATTCGAACCCTCGTCCCACCGTAAGGCAGGAAGCGGTTTTCGAGACCGCCGCACTCAGCCGGACTATGCGACCTCTCCAGAAATTTACAAAATTGTAAAATGAAAATTTTAAATATTAAATTGTAAATTTATTTCCTTTTCTTAGCTGTAATAATCGACTTTGCGATAATATTGCTTAATTGCTTTGTTTCCTCAATAATTTGAGTTAAATTTTGCTCCTTTAAAATTGCTGATTTCTGAATCAACCTTAACCAATATAGTGATTCACGAATTTCCTTCAAAACAATTTGAAGCTTATGTATGAAATCAGCCCTGCTTTGAGCACCACATGCCTCTTCATAATTAGCTCCAACGGAGGTACCGCAACGCAATAACTGGTTTGCGATTTGCCTTCCTACCAAAGTCTTTCTTAATTTCATGGTAAGTTTTACAATCTCAACGCCATATTCTAACAATCGTTCTGAAAGTTCATTTGCTTTTTCTTCCACTTTAAATTTTCCAATCTGCAATCTTCAATTTCCAATTCGACATTCGCAGAATGTCGGTTAGCGACCTCTCCAAGAGTTATTTTAACGTCTTTTCTTAAAAAAGTCTTGCAAGAGTTTACGGCACTCTTCCTCGCAAACTCCAGAGGTTACGCTGGTTTGATGGTTTAATCGCACGTCATTTGTGATGTTGTAAAGGGTGCCTGCGGCGCCGGCTTTTATATCAGATACTCCGTAAATCAACTCGTCCACACGCGCCTGAAAAATAGCTCCCGCACACATTGGGCAAGGTTCCTTGGTAACGTAGAGTCTACAACCCGAAAGCCGCCAGTTTCCTAAATGCTTTGCCGCTTTTTGAATAGCCAAAACCTCAGCGTGGGCCGTGGGATCCTGCCGACCCTCACACTCATTGCGCGTCTTCGCTATAATATCGCCCTTAAAAACAACAATGGCGCCTACCGGCACCTCTTCTTCGGAAGCTGCTTTTTCCGCTTCCTCTATGGCTATTTTCATATATTCTTCATTCGTCATATTTTTACCTAATTAAATTTTCCCTCCGCAAAAATCTCCTTTACTTTCTCTAACGCTTCCGTATTCGATAAATCTGTTTTTTTGCTCCCGACTCATCACTACTAACTACCGACTATTTGCTTTGTAAATTTATTGGTGCGCCTGACAGGAGTCGAACCTGCAACCTTTGGATCCGTAGTCC
>DFBH01000020.1 GCA_002366545.1 Candidatus Oleimmundimicrobium americanum
TACTTCTGTAGAGGAAATAATGAGAGTGGTTATTTAGCTTAACAATTTTTTGACTCTGGTCGATAATTGTAAAACGAGGAGTGGATAAACTTGTTTGATTTAACAGAGCCGTTATTAAAACTTTTGGAAGATGATGCTTCTGATTTACATATAACTACGGGTCTTCCCCCGGTTATAAGAATTCACGGAAAGCTTATGCCTTTAACAGAATATCCGAAATTAACTCCCAACGATACCAAAGAAATGATTTATGGTATTTTAACTCAAAATCAAAGGGAGAAACTTGAGAGGAATCTGGAGTTTGATTTCTCTTACGGTATTCCGGGAAAAGCACGATTTCGAGTAAATATTTATTATCAAAGAGATAGTTTGGGAGCGGCCTTTCGAGTAATCCCCGTTAAGATAAAAAATATAGAGGAGTTAGGGCTCCCAATGTCTTTGGAGAACATAACAGATAAAGTTAGAGGGTTTATTGTTGTTACGGGTCCGACGGGAAGCGGAAAAACAACCACGTTAGCGGCTTTGATAGATAAGATTAACGAAACCAGAAGCGAACACATTATAACCGTCGAAGATCCGATAGAGTTTTTGCACCGTCATAAAAAATGCATGGTTAACCAAAGAGAAGTTGGTTCGGATACAAAATCTTTTGCCAACGCTCTTAAGTATGTACTTAGACAGGACCCGGATGTAATCATGATAGGCGAAATGCGAGATCTTGAGACGATTCAGGCAGCTTTAACGGCTGCAGAGACCGGGCACCTGGTCTTTGCAACTTTACACACTCAAGATGCTCCTCAAACTATAGATAGAATTATTGACGTATTTCCACCTTATCAGCAACAACAAATCCGCATTCAGTTGGCAGGCACTCTTCAAGGGATAGTTGCTCAGCAATTGTTGCCCACGAAAGATGATAAAGGAAGAGTGGCGGCGGTGGAGTTATTGGTTCCTACCTCAGGTGTAAGAAATATGATCAGGGAGGCAAAGACTCATCAAATTTATAATTCCATGCAGACAGGACAAAAGTACGGAATGATAACCATGGATCAGAGTCTTGCCGATCTATACAGAAGAGGGATAATAACTTTAGAAACAGCAATTAATAAGGCGGTTTTCCCGGAAGATTTAAAGCAAATGCTTGGGAAATATTAAAGGAGTGTTGATTGTGGCTTCCACTTTTACTTATAAAGTTAGAAATAAGCAGGGCAAATTGTTGACAGGAGTCCTTGAAGGCGATAGCAAAACAACCGTGGCGGCCAAACTTAAGCAAATGGGTTTCGTCGTTATAGGTATTTCTGAAAAGGCGGAATCACCAACTTTATCGGAAGTATTTCAACGGTTTAAAAAAGTTAAACTTAAAGAAATCACGGTTTTTAGCAGGCAGTTTGCGACTATGGTTAACGCGGGTCTTTCTCTTACAAAATGTCTTGCGATATTAGAAGAACAAACAGAGAATAAAAAATTTTCAAAGACAATTGATCAAGTTAGAAAAGATGTTGAAGGCGGAAGCGCTCTTTCTGAAGCGCTTTCTAAGCATCCTCAAGTTTTTCAAAACCTTTTCATCAACATGATTAGAGCCGGAGAAGTGGGCGGAGTGCTCGATGAGGTTCTTCTTCGGTTAGCCGATTACTATGAAAGCGAAGCTGGTTTGCACCGTAAAATTAAGTCGGCGATGGCCTATCCCTCAGCCGTGTTTGCTTTTGCAATCATTCTTCTTCTCGTGATGATTACTTTCATCGTTCCAATTTTTCAGAAAATGTTTGAGGATTTAGGAGGGGATTTGCCGCTCCCAACCCAAATTTTAGTAAATATAAGTGGTTTTGTCAGAGGATATTGGTATTTAATTATTGCGGGTATTATTGGTATAGTTTTTGCGGTAAAATCGTTTGCTCAAACCGAAAGAGGGCACAATCTGATTGATTTAATGAAATTAAAGCTTCCTATTTTCGGGGAATTAACGACAAAGATATCAATTTCGAAATTTTCTCGCACTTTAGGAACTTTGTTGGCGAGCGGAGTCCCAATTTTAACCGCGTTTAACATTGTCGCGGATACATCGGGAAATGCAATAATTGCAGATGAGATAAAAGCCGCGAGCGTTAGTATTAAAGAAGGGGAAACAATAGCTAAGCCACTTTCGGGCAGCAAAGTCTTCCCGCCCATGGTTGTTCAAATGATTTCGGTGGGTGAAGAAACCGGTGCTTTGGACGGGATGCTTCAAAAGATAGCTGATTTTTACGATGAGGAGGTAAGCGCAATGGTTGACGCTTTAACATCGCTAATAGAACCCATTATGCTTGTAGGTATAGGCTTGGTGGTTGGCTCCATGTTAATTTCTTTATATCTTCCCATGTTTCAAGTTGTCTTGCTCATGGGAGAATGATAAATGCTATAATAATTTAATTAAGGTTTTTTATATCTTTGTCGATAATAAAAATGGAGGTATATATAAGACAAAGGCAAACTCATCGTAAGGTGGGGGCGCAAAGCCACGGGTCCCGCGGGCGGGATGGCCGGGTTACCTCAAATTTTTTGTGGAAGATGTTTTCATCTTTGGAAAGAAGATGAGCGTTTGAAGCAAAACAAAATTAATTTTTTGGCGAAGGAGGTGAGTTTGGTGAGGAGATTTAAGGGAGAAAAAGGTTTTACCCTGGTTGAGTTGATGGTGGTTATTCTCATCATAGGAATTTTGGTGGCAATAGCAGTTCCGGTTTATAATGTAGCGAGGGAAAAAGCCAATACAAATACTTGCAAAGCTAATTTAAGAACCTTAGACGGAGCAATTCAAACATATAACGCGGTTGAAAGTGGTTGGCCTCCTGTAACTACTGATGATTATGATACGTTGGTAGATAGTTATTTAGTGCCTGATTATGTGAAAAAAAAGCCGGAATGTCCAGCGGGAGGAGCCTATCACTATAATACTACAGACCACGGAGTGACTTGTGATTATGCTGACGCCGATCATTCTTATTAAAAAAGTGGTTTAAAAAGTGGCCCTTTTCGGGCCACTTTTTTTTGTCGGTTGTTCAATCTGAAAAAAAATGTTAGTTTAATTTTGTGTTTAAACATTCGGTTTTGGAGTTGGGATGATAAAGCAAACTTCTTTTTCGGAAAATGGTTTTACTCTTATTGAATTAATGATAGTTATGCTTATTATATCCATACTGGTAAGCATGGCGGTTTTTTCTTTTAGGAATACTGCCAAGATAGAATTAAGAACCTGTCAGGCAAATCTAAGGATAATCGATGGCGCAATTTTCCAATATTATTTGGACAAAAAAATTTATCCCGAAGAAGTGAATGACTTGGTTCCTGAATACATAAAAACGCTGCCAAAATGTCCACAAAACGATGCTTTATATCAAATTACCGGCACCGCGCCAAACCTTTCGGCTTATTGCCCGAACGAACACGCTTATTAACAGGAAGTGATTTTCTTGCAATTTTTCTTTTCGGCATCATTTTTTTTACTTGGGCTAATGGTCGGCAGTTTTCTAAATGTTTGTATATATCGTATTCCTCGTAAGGAATCCATAATCGCACCGCCTTCAAAGTGCCCTAAATGTAAAAAATCAATAAAGCCGTGGGATAATGTCCCTCTTTTGAGTTATCTGATGCTGAGAGGAAAATGTCGGTATTGCAAAGAGCCGATATCTTTTAAGTATCCATTTGTGGAGCTTATGACCGGGATTTTGTTTGCTTTATCGTTTTTAAAATTTAATATAAGTTTGAGTCTCCTTTCGGGACTTTTTTTAATTTCCGTACTTATCGTAATCGCTTTCATTGACATTAAATATCTAATTATTCCAAACAAGGTGATTTATCCCGCGTTTCTTTTTGCCTTATTTTTTATTGTGATGGCTTTTTTTAATAGACAAATGCTTCCTTTAGTTGGGTTAAAGGGTCCGCTTTTATCTATTGCCGGGTTTTTGGCGGGGGGTATTTTTTTATTTATTGTTGCTGTAGTCGGAGAAAAGGTTTTTAAGCAAGAAGTTATGGGTGGAGGAGATATTAAACTTGCCGCGTTTTTGGGAATATTCTTGGGTTGGTATGTTTTGTTGGCCCTGTTCTTAGGATTTTTGTTCGGCTCCGTAGTGGGGATTATTTTAGTTATTCTTAAACGGAAAGGAAAAAGAGATTTTGTTCCTTTTGGCCCGTCTTTGGTGCTTGGTGGAATCATTACCTTGTTTTTTGGTTTTCAAATTTATGAATTTTACGTGGGCTTGTGGATGATTTAATAGTCTAAAGTCTCTTAGTTGGGAGTCGGTAGTCGGGAGTTCACAGCCATTAGCCTTTTAATAATTTAAGTGGCAAGAATTAAGCATTAAGCCCTGCCTGTCGGTAGGCACGGTCTTAATTTGCACACCATAAGCAATAAGCTTTAAGCACTAAACCTGTACTCTTCTACCCTTTCCCCGTTACCCTTTCTAGTTCTAAACTCCCTTCTTTATTTTGCCGATGTAATTATTAGTGATAAAACCTCTTAAGGTGGTAAAATATAAATGTGAAAAAAACTAAAAACATTCCAACACAAAGCGAAAATGCATTTACACTTATCGAAGTTGTTTTGGTATTGCTTATACTGGGACTCATTGTTGGTGCTGCGATTCCTGTTTGGCAAGGATTCATTTCATCTAAAAATCTTGACACCGCAGTAAGGCAGGTTGCTTCCGATATCAGAGAAGCGCAAGCAAGAGCCATGGCGGAAGAAAAATACTACGGGATTGATTTTGATGTTACGGGTAATCAGTATTTTGTTCACCATGACACGATCACAGCCACCTTGTTTGATGAAACAAACCGCATTCCATGGGGGAAACATGGTGAGGTGACGATTACGCTTCCCAATGAAATAATTTTTAACAGTTTGGTTGAGCCAGACCCAATCACATTCAACAATTCGTATGGTGAGGATAAGTTGGTAATTGAGTCCAATGGTTATACTGGTACTCCTGGAAGTGTGTATTTGCAAAACGAAAAAGGGAAGGAACGTTCATTATCCGTCGTGACAACAGGCAAAGTTAATATAAAGGAGTAGGCTGGCTTGAAAAGAGTTGGAAATGAAAAGGGTGTTTCAATAATTGAAATAATGATAGCGATGACGATATTGGCGGTTGCTCTGCTGGCCATGATGTCGATGTTTCAAATTGGCATAAAACAGACGGTTGTCTCAGGAAATATTACTGTTGCCACACAACTTGCCAATGACAAAATGGAGGAAATAAGGAATTTATCATATGAGAATATTGATGATTTATATTATCCTTCCGGTAATGATAATTTGAATCCTACACCGGTGGAGGAAGATGACCCTAATTTTCCCAACTATGAGCGTTATATATCTATTCAGTATGTAGATTCAGACATCAATCCAATTGACGTAACGACTGAATATCCTAATTTTAATCCGAGAGATCCGGACTATGATACGCCGCCTTCAAATATGTTGAGAGTGACCGTGGAGGTTATTTGGACGACTGAGTCAGGTGTTCAAAGAGAACATGAGGCGGTGACTTTAATTGGGAAGTAGAAGTGTTTTTATTCGAAACGAAAAGGGTTTCTCCTTAACGGAGCTGCTCATTTATTCTCTATTGCTTATGTTGGTTTTAAGCGCTGTTTACGGCATCCTCATGAGCGCCGTTCGTTCATGGCAAACGGGAGAAAATATTGTCGAGATACAGCAGAATGCTCGAATGGCTATGGACAGGATGGTTTCTGAACTGCGGGTATGCGATGGAATTGTCGATACTACAACATATAACTCCACAACGATAAGTATTTATTTTTGGGACGATAAAAACGGAAATGGAACAAATGATAGCGATGAGACGAAACGGTTTAATTACGGATCAGTTGCTCAGCCTCAGCGGTTATACTATGGTTTAACCAACAATGCCGCACTGGCTGACTATGTAAATAATTTTGTTTTAACTTATTATCAAAACGGAACGACAGTTACCACAGGTTCCTATGAGGGCGCCAATAGAGTTAAAATAGAAATGGAGATAGAAAAGGACGGTATAAAAAAAAGTTTTACTTCAAGTGCGCAGTTGAGAAACAAATAGTATTAAGCAACTTTGCATATATGCCGATTAAATTATTAGGGAGTAATTGAAATGAAAAAGGACGTTTTAAGACATTTGCGTATTAACGAAAAAGGCGTGGCGATAGCTACCGCAATGTCTGTTGTGCTTATTTTAGCCCTTTTGGGAGCCGGGCTGTTGCTTCTCTCGATGCGGGAGATGAATATTTCTTTAAAGAGTGAAAGTTCAAATCAAGCTTTTCACGTAGCCGAAGCCGGCGTTGAATATGCAATGAACAAGATTTCAAATGGTGAGATTCTAAGCGATTACCCCGATACGACGATCACTTTTGGAGCTGGTGAATTTGTTGTAAGCATTGATAGAGAAGTTGATTTTGGTCAAACTCCCCCACAAGCTACTTATTTCATAACCTCAACCGGAATAGTTGAAGATACACAATCAACGGAAACAAGCTGGCTGCCATC